>JAGRED010000410.1 GCA_020446725.1 Parvularculaceae bacterium
GTCGCGACGGGGGAAACGCCTTCAACTGAAGGCTCAAACTGGAGGTCTACTCAATGAAAGTGTGTGCGTGGATTTTGGGGGCGGCCATCTTGGCGGCGCCGCCGGCGATGGCGGAGGAAAACGCCTCGCCAACGCCTAGTCAGGCCGTCAATGTGGATGCTCCACGTCCGGCGATGTCGACAGAGAAGCTGGTGGCGATGCGTAACGCTCTGGCGTCTCAGGTCGCCGTCTATGACTCTGTCGAACAGACCTGGCGCAGGCCGACGCCGAGCGAACAAGCGCAGCTTTCGCAAGGGGCTTCCGCTTCGGGCGCGTCGCGCGTCGTGACGCTTTCGAACGGCGGCAAAGCCGTACAGGGCGGCGCCGCCGAATTGTCATTCCTGACGGTTGAACTGCAACCTGACGGGACATTGACGACGAGCCACATGGGCGGGACCAAAGCTCCTTCCGCAGCAAAGGTTCCAACGCCCCGTCTCAAGACGGTTGCTGCGAAAAAAGGAGGCCAGGATGTTGAATAGGGCCTTCATCAAATCGGTTTGCGCGCTCACCGCGGCCGTGGCGCTTCCGGCGCAGGCCTTGGCGGCCAACGTCGTTGTTTTCAATGGAGATCCTCCGGGTGTCGGTTTCAATGACCCGACGCCGGCGGATCCGATCGGCGGCAATCCGGGCACGACGCGGGGCCAGCAAGCCCTTAATGTCTTCCAGTCCGCCGCGGATGCATGGGGCAAGCGGCTGCAGAGCGATCAGACGATCAATGTCATCGCCTTCTTCACGCCGCTCAATTGCACCGCGACGAGCGGCACTCTCGGCGCAGCGGGCGCGAACTGGTACTTCGTCGATTCTCCGGCGGCCCCTGGCGGCAAAGGCATGAAGCCGGGGACTTGGTATCATGCGGCCCTTGCGGAAAAGCTGACCAAAACTGAACTTACGACCGAGGCTGATCCGAACGATTTCTACGAGATTTTTTCGTTGTTCAACAGCAACCTCGGCAATCCGGGATGCCTCGACGGCAGCGGCTGGTATTTCGGTTTGGACAACCAGCAGCCTTCCAACCTCATCGATTTGAAGGCGGTCGTGCTCCATGAATTCGGGCATGGGCTGGGCTTCTCTCTGGGTCTTACCAGTTCGAACACCGGTATTCGAAACAGCGGTTTCCCGACCGTCTGGGAAGAGTACATGTACGACGTGACGGCCGGTAAGACCTGGCTCAACATGACGGACGCCGAGCGCTCCGCGTCTGCGCGGAATGACCGCAATCTCGTCTGGATCGGCAACCAGGCCAATAATAACGTTTCGGCGGTTCTCGATCGCGAGATTATTCTGAACGCAACGGGCGTCAGCCCGATCACCCCAGGACCGGCGAGCTTCGGGGGGCAAGTGACCCAGGCGCCTGGCCGGGGCGTGAGCGGCCCCTTGTCGGCGCCGAACGACGGCGGCGGCGCATCGCTTCTCGATGGGTGCGAACCCTATTCCGGCCCGACCGCGCTCGCCGGACAATTCGCGCTCGTCAATCGCGGCTCCTGCACATTCGCGATCAAGGCGCAAAACGCGCAAGCGGCCGGCGCTGTCGGGGTGATTATCGCCAATAACGCCGCCGGCACGCTTAGCCCCGGCGGCGCCGCGGCGGACGTCACTATCCCGGTGTTCGGCGTGACGATGGCGGAAGGCGCCGCATTGCGGGCGGCAATCGCCGCCGGGCCTGTCGTTGCGGATATCAGCGCTTCGGCGCGGACCCGCGCCGGCACGACGGTCGGCTATCCTCGCCTGTATGCGCCGACAGTCTTCGCTCAGGGATCGTCGGTTTCTCACTGGGATGTTTCGATGAGCCCCAGCGTGTTGATGGAGCCTTCCATCACGCCTGAACTCACGAGCAGCGTGAAGAATCCGGAAGATCTCACTCGCGGACTGTTGCGAGACATCGGCTGGTAAGCGATTGCGGTTCGACAATTCGAACCGCTTGCGAACGCCCCTCCCCCTTGCGGGGAGGGGTTTTCATTTTAACGCGGTCAGCGACGGGCGAACGGACGGGAGCGATCGCCGCCAACGGCTGAGCGGAACAACACCGGCGCGAGCGCCGCGCCTTCAGTGAGGCCGTTGAAATGATGCCGTTGAAATGAGGTCATTGAAATGAGGTCGTTGAAATTCAGGCCGAATATTTTCGTCCGCAGACAGATGTCGATCCAGCGGAATGAAAGCGAGCATATCGCGGCGAAGACGGCGAGCGCGATCAGACCGAACAGGACGCGACGCCTTCCGAGACGCCTTCCGGCCGCAGCGACGCCGAAAAGGCAACCGGCGATCAGCGCCTAGCCGAGGATCTGGAAATGAAAAAGGATGGGCGCCCAGAAATTCGCCCAGCTTTGGCTCGTGCAACCGGTAAGCGACATAATCTCAAAGATCGCAGAACCAGCATTCTTCCGCGAAACCGGACCGGGCGCCGATCGGGCTTCCGGGCGGCGCGGGCGAGGCTTTCGCGGACGGCGCGAGCGCCGGCGCGGGCCGTGACAGATGGCTGGCGATGAGCGCGGCCAGCGCTTCGCGATGCGTGCGATCGGCGCCGAACCCGTCAAGGGGCGAGGCCTTCAGCCGCTCGGCGAGCCGGCGCAGAGCGACATTCGTTCTGAGACGCACTTCCGGCGTTGCGACGGCGCCCGGCCCGAAGCTGAGGCCGAGCGTCGGCGCCTGCGATTCGCCCGCCAGCGCCCCGCCCGACGCGATCTCGATCAGGATCGACACGTAACGCGCCTGTTCGCGGCGCGCGATCTCGGCCTGCCGTCCGGTCGCCGGCGTCCAGAAGACCTGCCGCTCGATCGCATCGAGCGTTTCATCGAAGGTGAGAACATCGCCGCCGCGGCGTTCCATTTCGACGAGGCGCGCGAGCCGCACCGGATGCAGGACGGCGGTCAGCGTTTCGCTCGCCGCCGCATCCGCCGCCGCGAGAAGATCGAACATCGGCCCGGTGTCAGAAGAAAAAAGCTCCGCCCCGGCGACGGCGCCGCCGAAGAGCTGCAAGTCCGGCGTCAGGAGATCGAGCGTCTCGTCCGGGAGATCGAGCGCCCCCGGATCAAGCGTTGCGACGAGCGCGCCGAGCGCGGCGCGCTGGCGCTCGACAGAAACCGGTTTCGCCGGCGGCGCGTCATCGCCTTTCAGCGAATACTGAAACTCATACCCGCCGACGAGCTTCGCCGCTGCGTCGATCTGATAGCGGTGAAAGATATAGATCGGAACAAGGACGGCGTTGAGGTCGGATCGCGCGCGCCCGTCCTTGATCGCATCGAGTCCGAAATTCGACAGCGCGATCTCGCGCACGCGCATCGTTTCGCCAAGCGCGGCGACCGCATCGCCGCCATTGTCCCAGACGGCGCCGTAGGGATGGCCGCTTTCAACGCCGCGCGCCTGCGCGTCATCGACGAAACGAAGGCCGCGCGCATAGGCGTCGCGTATGATCTTGTCGAGTTCGCGCGCTTCGTCCGTTCCCGGCTTGAATTCGGCGTAGAGCCAGGTCGCGGCCGCCTTGTCCCAGTCGCCGACGCCGACGCCGTAAGCCTTGCTGAAATCGAGCGAACCGTTTCCGGTCGGGCGGACATAGGGCGCCGGATAATCCATCACCGAGGCGCGATCGTTGGTGCTCGCGGCGAAATTATGCGCAAAGCCGAGCGTGTGGCCGATCTCATGCGCGGAAAGCTGGCGAATGCGCGCGAGCGACAATTCGACCGGATCGTCCGCCGCGCCCGAACCTGTTTTCGACGCGCCGGCGAGGCCTTCAAAGATCATCCTGTCCTGACGGACGCGCTGGCTGCCGAGAACGACATGCGCCTTGATCATCTCGCCGGTGCGCGGATCGACGACGCCGCCGCCGTAAGACCATCCGCGCGTCTGCCTGTGCACCCATTGAACGACGTTGTAGCGCGCATCCATCGGGTGCGCGTCCTCGGGAAGCAATTCGACCTGATAGGCGTTTTCAAAACCCGCAGCCTTGAACGCGTCGGCCCACCATTTCGCGCCGTCGATCAGCGCCTGGCGCACCGGTTCGGGCGCGCCCGGGTCGATATAGAAAACGATCGGCTTCTTGACCGGCCCCGATTTCGCGTTCGGGTCCTTGCGTTCGAGCCGGAAGCGCTGGGCGTATTTCCGGATGACCGGCTCATCTAGCTTCACGCTGAAATCGTAAAACGGCGAGTCGATCCCGCCGGCGCGCGGATCGAATATGCGCGGCTTGTAACCGTCATCGGGAAGACGAACAAACGAATGATGCTGCGTCAGCGTGAAGTCGCGCCCGTCAGCGGCCGTCGCGGCGACTTCGCCGCCCGCCTTGTCCGCTTCGAGCGTCACATGGGCGTCAATCTCGACATTGTCCGGAAAGACGAGCAGCGAGGACGCCTCAACGAAGCTGCGATCCTTGTCGAAGGAATAGGCGCCCTGCCCGCCGCGCGTAAGCGCGCCCCTGAGATCGAGAACGTCGCTGGTGAGGAAGCTCGCTATGTCGACCGTATAGGCGCCGCTCGGACGCTCCTCGGCGACTTCGCCCGCCCACAAAAACGAATTCGCGAAAGATTGCCTGACCGCCGCCTTTTCAAGCGCGTTGTCGGCGCTCGCGCGGTAATTCCAGTTTTCCTGCTCGATGATGACTTTCGCGCCGACGCGGCGAAATGCGATGACGCGACCTGAATCGGCGTAGCCGCGATCAAGCCCGACGGGATTGGAGCCGAGACCGGCGGTGAGACCGGCGCTGTGAATGACGCGCAATGAAACGCCGTCGCCTTCCGCTTTCGGCAGCGTGATGAGGACGCGGCCGTCAGCGCCCGCTTCCGCCCGGAACAGGGCTGCGCCGCGTCTTGGATGATCGGTGAGAACTTTCGGTTCGCCGTCCGCCGTCCCGCCGGGCGCATTTTCAACCGTGCACCCGCCAAGCGTCGCCGCCGCCAGCGCCATTGCGATCCGTCTCATCGTCATCCTCCGTCAGAGCGGCGGGACGATGGCGGAATCGCCGCGCGGGATCAATGCAAAAGCCGCTTCGCAACAAGGGAAAGCCCCTCTCCCGATGGGAGAGGGGTCTGCGCGTCACTCGCGCGTCATCCCGGACCAGCATCGCGCGACCGCGCGCAGCAATGCGACCGGGATGACGGTGAGCGGTCCGAAGACGTTCAGAGCACTTTCGCCAGTTTCCGGCCGATCAGTTCGGGCGTGTCCTGAGGGCCGAAGCGCTCCACCACATTACCGTCGGCGTCGACCAGGAACTTGGTGAAGTTCCATTTGATCGCCTCGGTGCCGGCGAGGCCCTTCTTTTCCTTTTTCAGGAATTGATAGAGCGGGTGCGCATTCGCGCCATTGACGTCGACCTTTGCGAACATCGGAAAGGTGACGCCGTAATTGACCGCGCAAAAACTGGCGATCTCCTTTTCGTCGCCGGGCTCTTGCGCGCCGAACTGGTTGCAGGGAAAGCCCAGCACTTCAAAGCCTTTGTCCTTGTTCGCGTCGTACAGCTTTTGAAGCCCCTCATATTGAGGCGTGAACCCGCATTTCGACGCGACATTGACGATGAGAAGCGTCTTGCCCTTGTAGGCGGAGAGGTCCTCAACCTTGCCGCTGAGACGCGTCGCAGAAAACTCGTGTACGGATGAAGCCATCGGCTACTCCTTTTCCTGATCGGTTCCGGTCTCGCCTTCAAAGGCGACAGGCCGCAACGCCGCCCTGTTGATCCGCAACTGAAAGACGTCGGGCCGCGCATAATGGCCGGCGACATCGAAGTCCATCTTGCCGCGCGCGATATCGCGCGGATCAAGCTCGGCGGTGAGGATCGTTTCCTTTCCCCTGACCGGCTCCGCCAGCGTTTCGCCGAGCGGCGAGACGATAAGGCTGCCGCCATTGATAAGCACGGTCGAGGGATCATCGCCCTGAACGGCGTCAAAATCCATCGGCGCGTCGGCGCGGGTCATGAACTGGCAGGCGGAAAGAACGAAGGCGCGCCCTTCAAGCGCGATGGTGCGCATCGTTCCCGCCCAGTTGTCGCGATCGTCGACCGTCGGCGCGCAGTAATAGCAAACCCCTTGCGCATATTGCGACATGCGCAGCATCGGCATGTAGTTTTCCCAGCAGATGACGGCGCCGATTTTCCCGCTGGCGCCGTCGAATGCCGAAAGCGTCGATCCGTCGCCGAAGCCCCAGATGAGCCGTTCGGCCGCTGTCGGCATCAGCTTGCGGCGCTTGCCGAGAAAACGCCCTTCGGCGGAAAAGACGAGCGCGGAGCAATAAAGCGTGCCGCCGCCTTCCGGCCCGCCGGCGCGTTCGATGACGCCGACGACGATGTCGGCGCCGATATCGCGCGCCAGCTTGGCGATAACTTCCGTCTCCGGGCCCGGAACCTCGATCGCCGCCTCGAAATAGCGCCGGAAGAGATCGCGCCCCTCGGCGCTGCGCGAGCCGACCGGCGCGCCGAAATGATTTCCCTTCGGATAGCCGCCGATAAAGGCTTCCGGGAAGACGATAAGCTTCGCCCCGCGCCGGCCCGCCTCGCGCGCAAGGTCGCAGAATTTCTCCAGCGTTCGCTGCGTGTCGAACAGGATCGAGCCCGCCTGAACGACGGCGGCCGTGAACGGGTCTTTGCGCATGCGCCTTTCGCTCGCTGCATGGCGGCGTTGCCGCCTCTTCCAGCGCTACCTATAGTCCTTTCGCGCCTGCGAGAAAAAGGAACAAGTCAGTGAAGTTCGCCGGAACCAAGGATTATGTCGCGACGGAAGACCTCAAAATTGCGGTCAACGCCGCCGTGACGCTTGAGCGCCCGCTCCTCGTCAAGGGCGAACCCGGCACCGGCAAGACCGTGCTCGCGCAGGAAGTGGCGAAAGCGCTCGGCGCGCCGCTTCTCGAATGGCACATCAAGTCGACGACGAAAGCCCATCAGGGGCTTTACGAATATGACGCGGTGGCGCGCCTTCGCGACGGCCAGCTCGGCGAGGAGCGCGCGCGCGACGTCAGGAATTACATCAAGCGCGGCATGTTGTGGGAGGCGTTTACGGCGCCGGAGCGGCCCGTCCTGCTGATCGACGAAATCGACAAGGCCGATATCGAATTCCCGAACGATCTCCTGCAGGAACTCGATCGCATGGAATTCTTCGTCTACGAGACCGGCGAAACGGTGAAGGCGGAGCGCCGGCCGATCGTCATCATCACCTCGAACAATGAAAAGGAACTGCCCGACGCGTTCCTGCGCCGGTGCTTCTTCCACTTCATCAAATTTCCGGACGCAAAGACGATGGAGGAAATCGTCGAGGTGCATTTCCCCGGCGTCAAGAAGCGCCTCGTCGCCGACGCGCTGAAAGTCTTTTACGAAATCCGGGAGGTTCCCGGCCTGAAGAAAAAGCCGTCGACGTCGGAATTGCTCGACTGGCTGAAGCTGTTGATGTCGGAAGACGTCTCCGAAGACGTGCTGCGCGAGCGCGATCCGCGAAAAGCGATCCCGCCCCTTCACGGCGCGCTCCTGAAAAACGAACAGGATGTGCACCTCTTCGAACGGCTGGCGTTTTTAGCCCGTCGCGAAGGGGCTTGACGGTTGCGTGCCGTAGCGCACCGCATCGACGCCAACGGCCTCCGCCACTTCATCCGCGACAGCGGCGATGAGGACGCGCCCGCCGCGATCCTGCTGCACGGGTTTCCGGATTCATCCGCCGTCTGGAACGATGTGACGCCGCTCCTCGTCGCGAGCGGATTTCGCGTCATCGCGCCGGACATGCGCGGCTTCGGCGAGACGGACATTCCTGAAACGCTTGCGGATTACGACATCCGGTCCGGCGCCGGCGCGGATGTCATCGCGATCCTCGACCATCTGAAAATCGAGCGCGCGCATCTTGTCGGTCATGATTTCGGCGCGGCGGTCGCCTGGGCGCTCGCCGCCGAACGCCCGGACCGTTTCCTTTCCCTCGCCGCGCTTTCCGTCGGTCATCCGCGCGCGTTTCTCGCCGCCGGCGCGGAGCAGAAACGCAAGAGCTTTTACATCGTCGTTCATCAATTGCGCGGCGTCTGCGAATGGCTTTACCGCCGCAATGACTGGGCGCTTTTCCGCACACGCTGGAACGGCGTTCGCGGATTTGACGAAATGCTCGCCCTCATTTCCCGTCCCGGGCGACTGACCGCGGGGCTGAACTGGTATCGCGCCAATATCTCGCTGAAGCGCATGCTCCTTCCGCCGGCGGAAGGAGAATTCGGCGAGGAAACGGTCAGGATCCCGACGCTCGGGATTTGGCCCGAAGGCGACGCTTTTCTCGGCGAAGAGCAAATGGCGGGTTCCCGCAATTATGTCGAGGCGCCGTGGACCTATGAGCTTGTCGCCGGCGCCGGCCACTGGGTGCAGGTCGATGCGCCGGACCGCGTCGCGGCGTTGCTGGAACGCCACTGGCGGCGCGCGCCGCCCGCCCCGAACCGCTGAAAGGCTGGCCCTCGCGCCGATAATCGGCCAAGCTTCGGGCCTGGGTCGTCGCGCACGCACGGGGAGCGGCGCGGCAGTGCGGGGTTTGTTGTATGGACGATCTTTTCGGCGCGTTGCCGTTTCTCATCCTGATGCTCTTCTTCTTCATCATTCCGGCGATGACGCGGCGTCAGCGCGGGCAGGAACTTGAGCGGCATTTCTCGCGCATCCAGAAAAAAAGAAGGTCGCGCGTCATCGCCATCGTCCACCGGCAGGAGCCGATGGGCCTCCTCGGCATTCCGATGCTGCGTTATATCGACCTCAACGATGCGGAAGACGTGCTCGAAGCGATCCGCACCACGCCGAAAAACACGCCGATCGATCTCGTCCTCCACACGCCCGGCGGGCTCGTTCTTCCCGCCTTGCAGATTGCGCGCGCATTGAAGGCCCATCCGGCGCGAACGACGGTTTTCGTGCCCCATTACGCAATGTCGGGCGGCACGCTGATCGCGCTCGCCGCGGATGAGATCGTTCTCAACCAGCACGCGGTGCTCGGGCCGATCGACCCGCAGATCGGCGGCATTCCCGCCGCTTCGCTCTTGCGGCTGCGTCAGGAAAAATCCGCCGATGCGACGGATGATTACACGCTCGTTCTCGCCGATGTCGGTCATATGGCGATCGAACAGTTGAAGCGCGCGGCGCGCGAACTCCTCAGCGGCACCGTCTCCGACAACGCCGCAGCCGCGGTCGCCGACCAGCTCGCGACCGGCAAATGGACGCATGACTATCCGATTGAAGCGGCGGAAGCGCGCGAGATCGGGCTCAACGTCACAACGGTCATGCCGCCCGAGATTTCGCAATTGATGGCGCTCTTCCCGGACCGCCTTTCACGGACAAGCGTAAAGTTCATCGGCAGCGACAGCAGGCTGTTCGGCTTCCTGCGCCCGAGAGAACGGGCGCCAGGACCCGAAATGCGCGGAACGCCGCCCCTGACGGAGCGCACGCCCTTCACCGGATACGAACCGCATGCGGGCGCGCGCAGCTTTTCCTACGGCCCGTGGAACCCGAAAGACATTCGCGAACAATTGCCGCCGGGCCCAAGCGCGGAAGACGTGATGGAACGCCCGCGACGGCGTTAGATTGCGCTTGACGGAAAGTGCGATCCTCCATTAATTCGTATACAAACGTTTTAACGGAGCGCCCGAATGACTTTCCGTGCAGTGTCGGCGGCTATCGCAATTTCCCATTTCACGGCGGCGGGCGCCGCACACGCTGAGACCATTCTCGATGTCGCCGGTCCGCTGCTGGCGGAAGGCCACAGCGCAGCCGCCTTCAAGGAACGCTGCGACACCTACCTTTCCGCGATTGCGGAAAGGCGCGACGCGCTTGCGGGGCGCGTCGGGCCGGCATCAATCGACGGCGATCTTGCGCTTTACGATGAGACGCTCGGACTTCTCAATCTCGCTTACGGCGAGTTTGCGCTTTACCGCCAGGTCATGCCCGGCGAGGACGAGCGGGACGCCGCATCCGAATGCCAGACGGCGCTCACCGGCATAGACGCGGAAATCTCTTTGTCGCGGGCGATTTATGACCGGCTTGCGAGCATTGACGCGCGCAAGGCCGACCCGGCGGCGAAAAAAGTCCTGACGAAAGCCGTGGCGGCGTTCGAGCGCGCAGGCGTCGCGCTGGACGACGCCTCGCGTCAGCGCGTGAAATCGCTGCAGGAGGAGATCGCGGCGACCGGCCTAACGTTCGAACAGAACATCGACGACGACGTTCGAACCTTGAAGGTCAGACCGGAAGACCTCGCCGGCCTGCCGGACGATTTTATTGAAAACCATCCGCCGGGCGAAGACGGCGAGGCTGAAATTTCAACCGCCTATCCCGATTATTATCCGGTGATGACCTATGCGGAGAAGGACGATGTTCGCGAGGACATCGACAAGCTCTTCGGCACGCGCGCTTTTCCGATCAACGACGAGCCTTTGCGCCACATGCTGACGCAGCGTCAGGAACTCGCCGAACTGCTCGGCCGGCCGAGTTACGCGGCGCTCGTCCTCGAAGGCAAGATGATCGACACGCCGGCGAAGGTCGAAAAACTCCTCGCTGACATGAAAAAGGCCGCCCTGCCCGCCGGCGCGCGCGATTACGGCCGGATGCTCGATGCGCTGAAGGAAACAGACGCTGACGCGACCGCCGTCGAACAATGGCAAACTTACTATCTTGCGAACAAGATAAGGGCGCGCGACTACGACTTCGATTCGCAGGAAGCGCGGCGCTACTTCGCCTATGACAATGTCCGCGACGGCATGTTTCGCCTGACGCAGGACCTGTTCGGCGTTGAGATCCGCCCCTGGGACACGCCGGTTTGGCACGAAGACGTCAGAGCCTATGAAATGGTCGAAGACGGCGACGTTATCGGCCGCTTCTATTTCGACTCACACCCGCGCGCGGGAAAGTTCAGCCACGACAACGCCCTTCAGATCAAGAGCGGCGTCGCCGGCGTCGCCCCGCCTGTCGCCGCCCTGGTGATGAACCTGCCCAAAGGCGGCCACGACACCGGCCTGATGCGCCCTTCCGACGTCGCCATCTTTCTGCATGAATACGGCCATTTGCTGCACGCGCTGTTCGGCGGGACGCAGAAATGGCTGACGCAAAGCGGCATCGCGACCGAGGAAGACTTTATCGAGGCGCCGTCGCAAATGCTTGAAAACTGGGTCTATGATTACGACACGCTGGCTACATTCGCCGTCGATGAGAATGGCGTCGTAATTCCGCGCGACCTTGTCGAGAAGATGAACAAGTCGCGCAATTTCAACAAGGCGCGTTACGATCTCTTTCTGATGGGACTCGCGAATATCTCGCTGCAACTTCATTTGCCGCCGACGCCGGAAAATCTCGGCGCGGCGTCGCGCGCATGGAAAGACGAATTTGATCTCGTCGCCTCGCCGGAATGGCTGGAATACCAGGCTTCCTTCGGCCATCTGCCCAGCTATTCGGCGCTCGTCTATTCCTATCTGTGGTCGCTCGTCATTGCGGAGGACCTGTTCACCCGATTTGAAAAGGAAGGCCTGCGCAATAGGGAAACCGCCGCCGACTACCGCCGGCTCGTTCTCGCGCCCGGCGGGTCGAAACCGGCGGCGGAATTGGCGCGCGACTTCCTCGGCCGCAAGATGAATTTCAAGGCCTATCGGCGCAATCTCGACCGCACGGATTAGAGCGGCGCGGGCGGATAAAGTCAGCGGACTGACGCGCTCCCCGCCGATAAAGCCGGGCGCGCGGCGCCTTAAAGCGCGTGCGCCGCGATTTCGATCCGCGCGGCGGCGCCGTAAATCGTAGAAGCCGGCTTCAGCTCGGCTGGCGGCGTAATGCCCGGCGCCGTCGTCGCCGCAATCCGCGCCTGTTCGAGCGCCGCAGCGATCGCCGTTTTTTCCGCGTCTGATTTTCCCGCCGTCGCCTGCAGATCTTCAATCGCCGTCGCGATAAATCCGTAGGCGTCGTGATATTCATGGAGATTGACGATCGTTCCGTCATCGTCGACCGCGATCGCATATTCATCGCCGGCGACGGTCAGCGTCTTCGAAACGGCGAGAAGCTTCTCCTTCACATTCGCCTGCGCGGCGGCGCCGGCGGCGCCGACAGCCTTCACGACGGCTTCTTCGAGCGCGCCGATCTCGGCGGGCGAGGCGCCCGCGTCGCCCGCATCGGCGAGCCTGTCGATGACGGGCTCGATATTCTCCGCGCCATAGGCTGCGAATGCCGGCGATAACGTCGTCAGGATTTCCGCCTGGGGGTGACGCAGGTGCTGCGGCCCGAGCGCGCGGTCGCCGGCGGAGTAAAGCTCGACGCCGGCCTTCAGATGACCTCGAATGATCTGCAATGCGGAAAGATAGGCGCTCTTGTCCTTTGCGACATCGACAAGGGCGGCGCCTTCGGATTCGCCGCCGCTCGCCGCGGGCGCCGCCGCGCCTTCGCCCTCGCTCTCGCCGCCTTCGCCTTCAGCCTCCCCATGATGGGCGGTCTTCGCGCCTTCCGCCCCTACGCCTTCAGCGCCTTCGCCTTCCGCCCCGGCGCAGCCCGAAAGCGCCAACGCGCCGCCGAGCGCCAGTGTCGACAATCCCGTCAGCAGTTTCAGACGCCGCGCCATTTGGTTGTTCCCTTGCTGTAGCGGAGGCATCATACAGAGTGCGCGCGGAGATGAAACCGCGACTTATTCGCATCTGGTGAGGCATGCTTCTCCAAATTGAAAATGTGATCGACCGGGCGGTCGTTGAGGCGGCGCTTGAAGCCGCCGCGGCCCCCGGTTTCTGGGCCGATGGACGGGCGACGGCGAAAGGCCGCGCGCGGGCGGTGAAATCGAATGAACAGGCGCTCGCCGCCGGTCCCGCGAAGGGCGTGCTTGAGATGCTCGCGCGGTCGATCCTCGATCATGAGACGGTCCAGAGCGCCGCCCAGCCGGCCGCCCTCGCCCGCATCATGCTCAACCGCTACGGCGAGGGCATGGAATACGGCGCGCATGTCGACGCACCTTATGTCGAAGGCGTCAGGACCGATCTTTCCTTCACGCTCTTTCTCTCCGAACCCGCGGACTATGACGGCGGCGATCTCGCAATCGACAGCGCCGGCGCGGAGGATTTCGTGAAACTCCCGGCGGGATCGCTGATCCTTTATCCCGCTACGAGCCTTCATCGCGTAACGAAGGTGACGCGCGGCGCCCGCATCGCCTGCGTCGGCTGGATCAAGAGCCGCGTCAGGTCCGCCGAGCAACGCGCGCTTCTGTTCGACCTTGATCGCATCGGCGCGGATCTCGCGGCGGTCGGGCCGGCGAGCAGCGCGATGGGCGATATTCGCGATCGTCTCGCCAATGTGCGCAACAACCTGCTCCGCCGCTGGGGCGAGTAAATTGTCGAAAATACCGGCGCCTGACCGTCACCGGACATGACGGCGTCTCAGCCGCACCAAAGGAGACAGGAATGCATGCGATGATCCTCGCCCTGGAATCGCCGGGAGATTTCGCCCGGCGCACCGACAAGGCGCAATACAAAGTCTATATGGAGGGCTGGCGCGCCTTTAGCGGTTCGCTTGAAAAGGCCGGCATCCTCAGAAACGCCGCCGCCCTCGTCGGTCCGGACAGCGCAACGGTCGTCTCGATCAAGGACGGAAAGCGCGTCGTCGAGGACGGTCCGTTCACCGATTCTAAAGAACAGCTCGGCGGCTTCTTCCTCATTGAAGTCGCTTCGCTGGATGAAGCGGCGAAATGGGCCAAGACCTGCCCCGCGGCGAAGGAAGGCCGCGTCGACGTGCGCGCCGTGCCCGACGATTATCCGATGGGGGACGAATAATGCGCTACATGTTCCTGATCTATGATGACGAGAACGAATGGGAAGCGACGCCCGACGCCGATAAGGCGGCGGTCTTCGGCGAACACATGGCCTATAGCGAGGCGCTGAAAAAAGCCGGCGCGTATGTCGCGGGCGCGCCGCTCGGCCATTCGCGCGCCGGTCGCCGGATCATCGGCGAGCGCATCGATAACGGCCCGTTCGCCGATTCAAAAGAACAGCTCGGCGGCTTTTACATGATCGAGGCCGACAATCTTGACGATGCGCTTGAATGGGCGGCGCGCTGTCCCGCCGCTTCCTACGGCAAGGTGGAAGTAAGACCGGTCTGGAACATCGAGGAATGAGCGATGCGCGGGCGATCGCGGAAGAGACCGCCCGCGCCTCCTACGGGCGATTGATCGCCTATCTCGCAGCGAGAACGCGCGACATCGCCGCCGCTGAAGATGCGCTCAACGACGCGTTCGCCGCCGCGCTGACGCACTGGCCGGTCTCCGGCGTTCCACAATCGCCCGAAGCCTGGCTTCTGACGGCCGCGAGGCGAAAACTGATCGATGCGGCGCGGCGATCGGAAACGCGCAGAACGTTTGAACCGCAGCTTTTGCTGGCGGTCGAGGAAGCCGAAGCGATGGCGCTCGCCGATTCATTCGTCGATGAACGATTGAAACTGCTCTTCATCTGCGCGCACCCGGCGATCGAAGAGAGCATCCGCACGCCCCTGATGCTGCAGACCGTGCTCGGCCTCGACGCAGCCCGCATTGCGTCCGCCTTCCTCGTTTCGCCCGCGACGATGGGTCAGCGTCTCGTCCGCGCGAAACGCAAGATCGCCGATGCGCGCATTTCGTTCGAAACGCCGGCGGAGCACGAGCTGGCGCCGCGCGCCGCCGATGTGCTCAACGCCGTCTATGCGGCTTTCACGGCTGGCTACGATGGCGATGCGGATCATGACGCGTCCGACCTGTCGCATGAGGCGCTGTTTCTGGCGCGCATCGCGGCGAGCCTTCTGCCGCAGGACGCGGAAGCGCAAGGGCTTCTCGCGCTCATGTGCTATGTCGAATCGCGCCGCGGCGCGCGGCGGCGCGACGGCGCCTATGCGCCGCTTGACGATCAGGACACGTCGCTCTGGTCGCAGCCGCTGATTGACGAAGCGGACGATGCGCTCGGCCGCGCTGCAGCCTTGTATGCGCCCGGGCGCTACCAGTTCGAGGCCGCGATCCAGTCGGCGCATATTTCAGGACGGCTCA
>JAGRED010000411.1 GCA_020446725.1 Parvularculaceae bacterium
CAGACGACCGGTTCGCCGCCAGATGCGGCAGGCCATCAGAAACGGTTCGCTATGACTTCAGCAGCAGAGCAGTTTGCGTCCAACATCAACCTTTCGTCCTTCGCAAAGGCGGAAGAGCTGAAAAAGCGACTGCTGTTCACGCTCGGCGCGCTTATCGTCTACCGTCTCGGCACCTACATTCCGCTGCCCGGCATTAACCCCGACGCATTTTCACAGCAGTTCCAGTCGCAGACTGGCGGTCTGCTCGGCACGCTCAACATCTTCGCGGGCGGCGCCGTCGAACGAATGGCGATCTTCGCACTGAACATCATGCCGTATATCTCGGCGTCGATTATCGTTCAGCTGATGACGTCCGTCATACCGACGCTTGAAGCGCTCAAGAAGGAAGGCGAACAGGGCCGTCGCCAGATCAACCAGTATACGCGCTATCTCACTGTGGCTCTCGCGACGCTGCAAGGGTATTTCATCGCCGTCAATCTTCAGAACAGCGGCGCGAACGGCGGCATTCCGATCGTGATCGAGCCGGGGCCGTTCTTCATCGCGACGACGGTGATCACGCTTGTCGGCGGCGTGATGTTCCTTTTGTGGCTTGGCGAACAGATCACCGCGCGGGGCATCGGCAACGGCGTTTCGCTCGTCATCTTCGCCGGTATTGTCGCAGAGCTTCCACGCGCCGCGGTCGGCCTTCTGGCGCTCGGACGCGGCACCGCCGGCGCCCAGTCGCTGCCGGTCGGCATCGTCCTGCTCGTCATAGCGATGTCTCTAGCGCTCATCATGTTCGTCGTGTTCATGGAACGCTCGCAGCGGCGTATCGTCGTTCAATATCCCCGCCGCCAAGTCGGCATGCGCATGACGCAGGGTGAAAAATCGCACCTGCCGCTGAAGCTGAATACGGCCGGCGTCATCCCGCCGATTTTCGCCTCGTCGCTGCTTTTGCTGCCGGCGACGGCGGCCGGCGCGGTCGGTCAGGATTCGCCTGAATGGTTGCAAAACCTGGTGATCATGTTTGCGCCCGGGCGCCCGCTTTACATGATGCTCTACGCTGCAGGCATCCTCGCCTTCACCTTCGTCTATACGTCTGTCGTCTTCAACACGCAGGACGTTGCAGACAATCTGAAGAAATATGGCGGTTTTGTTCAGGGCTACCGGCCCGGCGCGCGCACGGCTGAATATTTCGACTACGTGCTGACGCGTTTGACGGTTATCGGCGGCCTTTACCTGACCTTTGTCTGTCTGATGCCGGAGTTCCTGCGCGCGGCCTATCCGTCAATTCCGGTTTACCTCGGCGGCACCTCACTACTGATCGTCGTCTCAGTGACGCTCGACACGGTCGGCCAGATCCAAGGCTACCTCCTTGCGCAGCAATATGAGAGCCTGATCAAGAAATCGAAACTGCGAGGGGGCAAGCGATGATATTGATCCTTCTCGGCCCGCCAGGCGCCGGCAAGGGAACGCAGGCGCAAAGGATCGTCGATACGCGCGGCATCCCACAACTTTCGACTGGCGACATGCTGAGGGAAGCCATCAGCTCCGGCTCCCCGCTCGGCAAGAAAGTTCAGAACATCATGGACCGGGGCGATCTCGTCTCGGACGAGGTCATCGAGCAGATCATCACGGCACGAATCAAGGAGCGTGACTGCGACGGCGGTTTCATTCTCGACGGGGCGGTCAGGACGGTCGGCCAGGCGAAGATGATCGATCGCGTCCTCAAAAAGCAGAAGCGCGCGCTCGATCTCGTCATCGAGCTGGTCGTGGATGAGGAAGAACTCGTCAACCGCCTCAACCGGCGGATTGAAGAGACCCGGGCGGCGGGCAAGCCCGTCCGGGCGGACGACAATGAAGAGACGTTTCGCAAGCGGCAGGCGGTGTATCGGGAACAAACCGCGCCGCTGATTCCCTATTACGAAAAGCAGGGAAAGCTTCGGAAAGTCGATGGAATGGGGACGGTGGCCGAGGTCGCCTCGGCGATCGACGCCATTCTGGACGAAATTGCCGCGGAATAGGGCCGAAAGTCCGCGGAATATGTGTTGACGGCAGGGGCGGCGGGGCTATATCTACGCGCCTCCGCCAGATGGGCGTTCGGCTCGACGATCCTACCGGGATGACCGGGAAGGGCGTTCGGGCCTTGTTTTGCGAATACCGGACCGCCGACGGGCGGCTGGCGGATTGAAGGAAAAGAGGTAGAGCCGTGGCTCGTATTGCAGGCGTCAACATCCCGACGAATAAGCGCGTTGTCATAGCGCTTCGTTACATTCACGGCATCGGGCCGGCCTTCGCGAAGGAAATTTGCGAAAAGGTCGGCATTCCGGCCGAACGGCGCGTTCAGGAACTTTCGGACGCCGAAGTGCTCCAGATCCGCGAGACGATCGACGCTGAATACACCGTTGAAGGTGATCTGCGCCGTGAAGTCGCGGTCAACATCAAGCGGTTGATGGATCAGGGCAGCTATCGCGGCCTTCGCCATCGTCGCGGCTTACCGGTTCGCGGCCAGCGCACGCACACCAACGCCCGCACCCGCAAGGGACCTGCCAAGCCGATCGCCGGCAAGAAGCAAGCGTCAGCGAAGAAATAACGAGGATCAGGGTCAATGGCGAAGTCTCCCGCAGCTGGCGCAACGCGCGTTCGTCGTCGCGAACGCAAGAACATCACCACCGGCGTCGTTCACGTGAATGCGTCGTTCAACAACACGATGATCACGGTTTCGGACGAGCAGGGAAATACGGTTCCCTGGTGGTCGGCCCGCACGATAAGCTACAACGGTTCTCGCAATTCGTCCCCCTATGCGGCGCAGCTGGCCGCCGAAGACGCGGCCAAGAAGGCGATGGAGCACGGGCTGAAGACCGTCAATGTCGAAGTGATGGGTCCCGGGTCAGGTCGCGAAAGCGCCCTTCGCGCGCTGCAATCGGTCGGCCTCACGGTCAATATGATCCGCGACGTCACGCCGATCCCGCATAATGGATGCCGGCCGCGTAAGCGTCGCCGCGTGTAGTTCGTTTTATCGGCCGCGCCTCCCGAGAGGCCGCGGCGCGTCTTAACCTGACGGCGTCACGCCGCTGGAGCATTACGAATGGTCGTTGAAAAAAACTGGCAAGAACTTATCCGTCCGAGCAAGCTTGAAGTCAGCCACGGGGTCGACGCAGCGCGTCGTGCGACGATCGTCGCCCAGCCGCTGGAGCGCGGGTTCGGCCTGACGCTCGGCAATGCGCTGAGACGGATTTTGCTGTCGTCGCTGCAAGGAACGGCTGTCACGTCGATCCAGATCGACGGCGTCGTTCATGAATTTTCGTCGATCCCGGGCGTTCGCGAAGACGTCACGGACATCGTTCTGAACATCAAGCAGCTTGCGCTTCGCACGCATGCCGATGGTCCGAAGCGGCTTGCGCTCAAAAAATCGACGCCGGGCCCCGTCACGGCCGGCGATATCGAGCCTAACTCGGCGGTCGACATTCTCGACAAGCAGCAGGTCATTTGCCACCTCGACGAAGGCGCGTCGATGCGGATGGAATTCACGGTTCAGTCCGGCAAAGGTTACGTCCCGGCCGACCGCAACCGTCCGGAAGATGCGCCGATCGGGCTCATTCCCGTCGACAGCCTTTATTCGCCGGTGAAGCGCGTCGCCTATCGCGTTGAAAATACGCGCGAAGGACAGGTGCTCGACTATGACCGTCTGATCCTGGACGTCGAAACGGACGGCTCGCTGTCGCCGGAAGACGCCGCCGCCTATGCGGCGCGCATTCTTCAGGACCAGCTCCAGATTTTCGTCAATTTCGACGAGCCGAAGAAAGACCTCGGCGGCGGGGCGCGCGAAGAACTTCCGTTCAACCCTGCGCTTCTCAAAAAGGTTGACGA
>JAGRED010000412.1 GCA_020446725.1 Parvularculaceae bacterium
AGCGTTGATCCGCAAGCGCCGACGCCCGTGCAGGAAGCGCCGACGCCCGCCATTGCGACGCAGGCGGAAGAAATTGAAGTCACCGTCTGGCGCATGGCGCCGCGACGGCCGCCGCAGCAAAAGCGCCCGCCCAAGCGCGACGACGCGCCGAAAAAGGCCGAAGGCGGCAAGGAAGCGCGCGGCGATCGCCCGCCGCGTCGCGGCAAGAAGCCGATGCGCAAGGCCGATGCGCCGCCACGCCAGTATTCAAGCGCGCCGCGGCGCGAGCGCGGCCCTGATCCCAATTCGCCTTTTGCGGTGCTCGCAGCGCTGAAACAGAATATGTCAGGCGACGCAAAGCCAGAATGAACGACGACGCCGACCGCGAACCGTCACGGCGCATCGACAAATGGCTTTGGTGCGTGCGGCGTTTCAAAACCCGCTCACTTGCCGCGAAATTCGTTTCGGACGCAAGCGTGCGCGTAACACGCGATGGGGTCACCCAGCGGATCGACAAGCCCGCTTATTGCCTTCGAGAAGGGGATGAGGTCTCGTTCATACTCGGCGAGCGGCTCATCATCATGACAGTGGTCGCTTTCGCCGAGCGTCGCGGCGCGCCGGCGCTCGCCCGAACGCTTTTCGCCGAAAAGGGGAAAATGACACCCGTCGTTGCGGCGCCGCCAGCGCCTGTTTGCAAGGCCGCGCGATAACGCTAGAAAGACTCAAAAGGCTTCAGGAGTTCAGCCATGACCTATATCGTCACGGACGCGTGCATCAAATGCAAATACACAGACTGCGTCGAGGTGTGTCCGGTCGATTGCTTTTACGAGGGCGAGAACATGCTCGTCATCAATCCAGACGAATGCATCGACTGCGGGGTCTGCGAGCCTGAATGCCCGGTGGAGGCGATCGTTCCCGACACCGATGATTCGGACGGGAAATGGACCGAGCTCAACGCCAAATACGCGGCGGAATGGCCGAATATCACCGAGAAAATCGACCCGCTGCCAGAGGCGGACGACTTCGCCCAGGAAAAGGGCAAGCTCGATAAGTATTTCAGCCCCAAGCCGGGCGCCGGGGCCTGATAGACGCATCCGCGCCTGCTATGTTTTGCCGCCTACCGCCCCCCGTGGCGGACGGCGTTATTTTGTGCTATAAGCGTAGCCGAAATGAGCATTGCTGCCGGCGATTGAACCACCACATCCACCGACAAAAGAAGAAAGCGGAACAACCCATTGAAACGGTGGGTTAATTTCACTTTTCGCCATTGCGGCGTTTTCTCTCGGCTGGGGTAAGCGGATATTGCGGGCGGTAGCGCTCAGTCAGGAATTGCAACATCCGCGCGAGCGATTCTCCGGCCCGGCCGTCATATCGGCTGTTCGGGCGCGTCGGGCTCTCGCATCGGGACGGGAAACGAGATTGACCATGGCGGCGAAGAAAACGACAGGCAAAGCGACCAAGAAAGCGGCGCCTAAAGCTAAAGCGACGGCAAAGAAGGCGCCGGCGAAAAAGACGGTGAAACCGGCGCCGGCGAAGCCGGCAGCCAAACCGTCAAAGCCGGCAGCCAAGGCCAAGCCCGCCGCCAAGGCGCCCGCGAAAGAAAAAGCGCCCGTGAAAAAAGTCGCCCCCGCCAAAAAGACGGCTGAAAAACCGACCGCGAAAGCGCCGGCGAAAGATGCGCCGAAAAAGAAACTCAATGTCGGTCAGAAACCGCGCAGCGAACGCGGCGATCTTCCGCTGAAGCCGCAAAGCATGATGCCTGTGGCGAGCGGCGAGATGGAGCCTGCAGGCGGCGCCAAGGCGACCCCCGCCTCGAAGGAAGCCAAGCAGACATTCCGCGTCAACGACTTCGTCGTCTATCCGGCGCATGGCGTCGGGCGAATTGTCGGCATTGAAAAGCAGGTCATCGCCGGAATCACCAACGAGCTGTTCGTGCTCGATTTCGAACAGGAAAAACTCAAACTGAAAGTGCCGACAGCAAAAGCGATCTCAAGCGGCATGCGCGCGCTGTCCGATGACGCGCTCGTTAAGAAAGCGGTTGACGTGCTCAAAGGGCGTGCGCGCATCAAGCGCACGATGTGGAGCCGTCGCGCGCAAGAATACGAAGCCAAGATCAATTCAGGCGACATCATCGCCGTGGCGGAGGTCGTGCGCGACCTCTACCGCGCGACAGACCAGCCCGAACAAAGCTATTCGGAACGCCAGCTTTTCGAGGCTGCGCTCGACCGGCTGGCACGGGAAGTCGCCGCCGTGCGCAAAAGCGACCTCGACAAGGCGCTCGGTGAACTCGACGCCTCGCTTCAGCAGAAAAAAGCGGCTTAGCCTTCAGCAAAGCCGCAGCTGTTTTTCATGCAAAAGCTCGATTGAGGGGCCGTTGATCCGCTCGACGAGGCCGCGCACTTCAACTTTGCGTCCGACTAACGCCGCGACGTCGATCCTGTTTGTCCAGCGACGAAACCTCGCGCCGGTGACCGTCGCTGTGAAATCCTTGCGATAATCATCGCCGAAATTGACATAGACCCGCCCCCGTCGTTCCTCGGCGTTTTTGACGACGCCATCATATATCTGAAATCCCGTCGACCATTCGGCGCGTGTCGCATCGCGCACGCGCCACGCTTCGCTGGACCAGGCGCCGAGCATTGCCGACCGCGCCGCATCCTCGACAGCGAAACAACGGTCAATGAACGCCATGTCATCACTTTCAGGCGCGACGCGCGCAGCACCCATTCCCAGCAGCAATTCCTGGATCGTAGTCAAACGGCCGCCTGCAAGGCGCCAGGCAAGCGCGCCTGTCATCCGACCCCAACGATCCGTCGCCTCTCCCGCATGCGCGATGGTTCCTCGGCGGAGGATTTCATCGAACGCGGCAAGAGCAAATTCGGCGCCCGGTTCTGACGCCCCCGACAACAGCGTCGATGAGGGAACGACGATATCGCTGAGCAGATATTCGCGTCCATCCAGGAGAACGCTCTGTCCGTCTGAAAATGGAATGAAATCATGTCGAGGCGCTGCGGCGATCGCGGCGGCGCCGATCAGAAAACGTCGGCGGTTCATTCGAGTGCGGCGACACGCACTTTGGCGGAGGCGCTCATGCCGCGCGCATCGACAACCGCGACATCGTAAAATCCCTTGCCGCCCGGCCGCCAGACAGCGCCATCGCCGTCATCGGCTCCGCGGACTTCTTCGCCATCGACATACCAGCGATAGCCGCCTGCCCCGCCGCTCGCGGCGAGAACGACGCCTTCGCCGCCAAATTCGCCTGGGTAGATTTCAGAGCCGGGGACGGGAAAGACGATCGTCGGCGGCCTGCTGACCGGCGGCGGCGCCATGCGCACGAGCCCCTCCGCCAGCAAGTCAGGCTCCGGTTCGGATGGCCGCCGGCTCTTCCCCGCAGTAAAGGCGTCAAAGAGCGCAAAGAGCAGCGGCGCCGCCGCGTCTCGACCTGTGGCGCCCGGCCGCGGCGCGCCGTCAGCGCGGCCGACCCAGACGACAATCGTCAGGCTTTCCGCATGACCAGCCGACCAGGCGTCTCGATAGCCGTACGAAGTGCCGGTTTTGTAGGCGATGACCGGCGCTGATCGCGAAAGAGCCGCCGGCGCGCGCCCTTTGAGCGCCGGCGCGCCTTCAAGGATCGCATTGATGCGCATGACCGTGTCAGCCGCAAACAGCTGAACCCCCTCTTCTCCAGGCTCGGATTTCGTCGGGCTTTCAACCGTCCAGACAAGCGGACGCACGCGCCCTTCATTTGCAAGCCCATCATAGAGCGTTGCAACGTCACGCATCGTGACGCCGGCGCCGCCGAGCGCCATCGCAAGCGTCGGCCGCGCATCGGCGCGCCGCCGCTGCATGAGCCGCGCGCCGGCATTGCGCAAAAGCGCCGCAAACCGTTCGACGCCGACGCGATCGAGCGTCGCAACCGCCGGCACATTCAGCGAATGCTGAAGCGCATCCTTGACGCGCACTTCGCCGCGGAACGTGCGATCAAAATTTTCCGGCCTGTAGCCGCCGAAGCCGCGCGGCATGTCGTCAATCACCGTATCCGGTCCGAGAACGCCATCCTCAAATGCAAGGGCGTAGATGAAAGGCTTCAGGAGCGATCCCGGCGAGCGAACGCGATCGGTGAGATCAATCCAGCCGCCATCGACATCAAGACTTGATGATCCGACGCTGGCGAGCACCTCGCCTGTCGCGCTGTCGACAATGACAGCCGCCGCTGTCGCGCCGTCTTTGAAATTTTTGACGTGATCGGCGACAAGTCGCTCCGCCGTCTGTTGTTTTGCGATATCGATCGTCGAGCGAACGGTCGATTGCGTCCCTTTTCTCTCGCGCGCGATCGCCAGAGAAGCATGATAGGCGAAGCGCGGAAATATCTTCCGCTTGCCGATCACCGGCGCATCCTTGGATTCCGCGGCAATCGAACGGTCGATAACGCCGGCTGCCGCGAGACGGTCGAGAATGAGATTGCGCGACGCGGCTGCGGCCCGCTGCCGCCGATCCGGCCGGCGCGCTTCGGGCGCCTGCGGAAGCGCAATCAGCATCGCACGTTCAGCCGGGGTCAAGGCGTCAGGTTCGCGTCCGTAATAGATGAGGCTTGCGGCGCGCACGCCCTCAAGATTGCCGCCATAGGGCGCGAGCGTCAGATAAAGCTCAAGGATCTCGCGCTTTGTCAGGCGCCGTTCCAGCTGAATAGCGCGCAGCATTTCGATCAGCTTGGCGCCGAGCGTGCGGTCACGCGGCTCAAGAAGGCGTGCGGTCTGCATCGTGATGGTCGAGGCGCCGGAAACGACGCGGCCCGATTTGGCCGCGCTCGCCGCCGCGCGAATGACAGCGGCGGGATCAACGCCCCAATGCGTCCAGAAGCGCTTGTCTTCAATCTCAATAAGCTCTGTAACGAAGGCAGGATCGATCTCATCAAGGTCGGCGGAAAATCGCCAGCGTCCTTCCTTCGTTGCGAACGCATGCAGCCAGTATCCATTCCGGTCGGCGACAATCGCGCTTACCTCATGCGCGCGACTGATCGGCGGCGGGAAAAGAATATCGGCGAGGATCGCGCCGGCCGCGACCGCGGCGATGAGAAGAAAGGGGCGCCGTCCCAGCCTTGCACCCTTCTCCCTCAATTGGGAGAGCACCTTGGATACGAAACGGCGCACCGTCGTCATTCGTCTTTATTCCGCAGCGCTGATCTTGATTTTCGAGACTGCCGTGCGGGCAAAAACGCCGGGCCGATACATGTCTTCAATAACGGCGCCCGGGAAAACATAGTCGCCCGGCGTCACCGCGCGCACGAGATAAGCGAGCGTGAAACCGTTGCGATTGTCGTAAAGGTCGATCGCGGCGACAAATCGGTCATCGCGCGCTTCTGCAACCTTCGTCCACGACAGCTTGCCGGCCCATTTATAAGGACCTGATGATGCGCCGTCCTGCGCGCCGTCTTCAGGACGCAAGACAGCCTCGATCTCAAAACCGGCGGGCAAGAGATCCGCAATGACGGCCGGGTGCAGCCGATCGGCATCCGCCTTGCCGGCGATGACGATGACGAGACGATCATTCTGCCGGATCGCCGTCGGATCGACAGCCTGACCGTCGCGGGTTGCAATGCGCTTCGTCAGAGAAAAGCCTTGCGCGAGCGCGGGGGGCGGGCTTGTCGGCGAGCCGTAGACGGAAACCGACGCGAAAAGCGGCCCCTCGCCCTTGTTCGCAAATGACGCGCCTTTCTCAAGATCGTCGCGCGTCAGATTAAACCGCGGCGCAGGCGAATTTCCTTCCACCGCGTTACCATCGCGTGTCAGCGACACGGGTCCGCCGGCGCGAAGCATCGACTGCGCCGCAAGCAGGACGAACGCTTTTTCCTGCGTGTGCATGCGGTTCGGATCTTTCATCAGCGTGACGAATTTCTCGGACATCTCATTAACGCCCGGCGCGTTCTGGACTTCCGCGAGAAGCGCGAGCACGCCTGCGGCGTCACGCAGCGACGTCTGGTAATAATCGCCGGTATTCTGATAGCCGACCGCCTGCATCGCCTTGCCGAAAGCGCTCAAGGCCCGGGCGCGATCGCCGAGCATCGCGAGCGCGGCGCCGATATGCGCCTTTGCAAGCGGGCTCGAAGTCTTGTCGATGAGCGCATCGTGGAAATAGCGCAGATCCGAAAGGTCAGCGCGGCCGGCGCGCGCCAGCACGTAAAGCGCGTAAGCCGCCGAACGCCGCCGCAGTTGTTCGGTGGTATCGTTCGACCATGGGCCCTCATAGGCCTGCATCTGATAGCCGATATAAACCCAGCGATCGACGCGGGCGACTTGCGCGAGCGCGTCGTACGCTTTTTCGAGCGCGTCGTCCGGCACGCCGTAGCCTTCCGCCTTGGCGCGATAGAGGAAGTCCGTAACATAGGCGCCGAGCCATGGTTGCGCCGATGAATCGCCTTCGCGCCACAAGCCGAACGCGCCGTCGGGACCTTGCCTATTGAGAAGCTGATTGACCGCTTCCTGAACGCGCGGACGAACCGCGAATTCCGGGCCGCGACCGGCTTCGCCGCCAAGCGCGTCGAGATAAAGGAGCGGCATCGCCGTCGATGTCAGTTGTTCTGAACACCCGTAGGGATAGCGATAGAGCGAATCGACAAGCGGGCCCGGATCAACGCCCCTGAGGCGCGAGAAGGAAACGGAAACAGCTGTCGATCCAGGCACGTAATTTGAGATCAGCGTGCGGTCGAGCGCGACAGTCTCGCCGGGCAAGAGCTGGCGCGTCGAAATCTCCGTCACCGGAAAATAGGGCGTTCGCACTTGAATGGGATAGTCCCGTTCAACCGCGAAATTCGCCGGACCGGTCACGCTCAATTTCACGCCGCCGACGCCGACAGAGCCCGCCGTCACCGGAAAGAGCGACGTCGCCTGCTCCGTCTTTGCAAGCGATTTCGTAAGGCTTGAGTCGGCGCTCACCGGATCATCGCCTGTGACCGCGATCACATAATCGCCTGTCGCGCCGTCGACATTGTCGATGAGCAGCGTCGCGCTCGCTTTGTCGTTCGGACCGAGGAAACGCGGCAGCGAGAGAAGCGCGGGCACGGGATCGCGCACGGTCATGGGCTGCGCGGCCGAACCGAGCTTGTCTTTGCTCCAGGCGACCGCCATCAGACGCAGTTCGCCGTTGAAATCGGGAATATCGAGCGGCACCTGCGCGACGCCGTCGTCATTCACCTGCACGAGCCCGTTAAAGAGCGCGACCGACTTGACCGGCACGACCGTCAGTCCTTCGCCGCCAAGCTGGTCGCCGCCGAAACGCGTCGCAGCGCCGAGATTGGCGTCAAGGATGCGGCCGTAATCGTCACGCACCTCAACGCCGAGACGCTTCTTGCTGTAATAGAAATCAACCGGATCGGGCGAGGCGAATTTCGTCAGGC
>JAGRED010000413.1 GCA_020446725.1 Parvularculaceae bacterium
TCAATCGTCGGCGGCCTCGCCGCGACGGCGCTCGCCTTCGTCTTCATGCTGCTTGGGCCTGCGGCGAAAGCGGCGGCCGATGGCATCGGCAATCTTGTCGTCAATGTCGTCGTCGCGTGGTTCCGGCTTCGCCTGAGCGTCCTCTTTCCCGCCGCGATCGCCACCCGCACCATCGGCTTCGGCGTTTCGTGGGAGGCGACGAAAGGCAATGTCGGCGGCCTGCTCGGCTTCTGGTTTCTGGTGGGGCTGCTTCTCATTCCCGTCGCCCTCCTTGCGACGCTTCCCTTCGTCGGCGATTTCATTCCGCTGTTTCAGCACCTGATGGCGGCGGGAAGCGATGAGCAGGCGGCGAGCGCGGCGTTGATCCCCATCCTTCAGCAATTCGCCAAAACCTTCAGCATCGAAAATCCGCAGTTTGTTTTCTTTGCGCTGGCGCTCGGCCTGTCGAGCGTCGTGACGACGGCGATCACGAATGTCGCCGCCGGCGCCGCCTGGCGTTTTCTGACCGATCACGCGGCGCCGCCGTCTGAGACGAACGCGTCCGCGATGGCGGCGTGAGGGTGATGGTTTGGTGACGATGACAACGACAGTGACGGCGGCGGGCGTTCGGGCGGCGGCGGAACGCATCAAGGGGGCGGCGGTCGTCACGCCCCTGCTCGAAAACGAATGGCTCAATCAGCGCACCGGCGGGCGCGTGCTGATGAAGGCGGAAACGCTGCAGCATGGCGGCTCGTTCAAGTTTCGCGGCGCGATGAACCGGCTGTCGAAGCTGACGCCGGAAGAGCGCGCGCGCGGCGTTCTCGCCTGGTCGTCGGGCAATCATGCGCAAGGCGTCGCGCGCGCCGCCCGGCTTTTCGGCGCGCGCAACGTCATCGTCATGCCGAAAGACGCGCCGGCGCTCAAAGTCGCGCAGGTGAAAGCCTATGGCGGCGAGATTGTTTTCTTCGACCGCTACAGCGAGGATCGCGAGGCGATCGGCAGACGCATCGCCGAGGCGGAAGGGCTCGCGCTTGCGCCGTCCTATGATCATGTCGACATCATTGAAGGGCAGGGAACGGTCGCGCTCGAAGCGGCGGAACAGGCGGCGGCGCGCGGTCTTTCCTTCGACGCGTTCGTCATCTGTTGCGGCGGCGGCGGACTGACCTCGGGCTGCGCGACCATTCTCGAAGAGATCTCGCCGGCGACGGAGATCCATATCGCCGAGCCGGAATTCTACGATGAGACCTGGGCGTCTATTCAGGCGGGCCGCAAGCTCACCGCCGACATCACGAAGAAGACGCTCTGCGATGCGCTCGCAACGCCGTCGCCCGGCGACATCACTTTCGACATCATGCGACGGCGCGTTGCGGGCGGCGTCACGCTCAGCGATGACGAAGTCGCCGAGGCGGTCGCCTGGGCGTTCAAATATCTGAAGCTCGTCATCGAGCCGGGCGGCGCGATCGCGCTCGCCGCGCTCTATCATCGAAAACTGCCGACGGAAGGGCGGACCATCGGGATCACGCTGTCCGGCGGCAATGTCGATCCGTCCCTCTATGCGACAATTCTGGGGCGGTTTGGTTGACCGCGGACGGAAAAACGCCCGTTTTTCATCATTGAAATGTTATAAAGTAGCCCTACCTTCTAAGGTGGGCCAGGAGGCTTCGCGCCGGGTTTTCACGGTTTGATAGCCAATCTGTGGCCTGATCGGGTCTGGCGGACCGGTAAAGGCGAAGCCGGGCTCAGGGTGAACGGAGGAATTGGCCGATGGCCAATATCAAGGAAGCGAACCGGACGGCGGACAAGCTCGTTCCGACAGCGCGCGAGCTCGCAGAGCTCGGCGGCAAGAAGCTCGTTTACATCCGCACCGTCCTTGCCTGCGAAGTTCTCGACGACCTCGTCGATGACGACACCGGCGCGATGATCGACATCCCCGGCGATACGACGCTTTATTCCGTCCATTCCGGCGACGGGCAGCGCATCGCGCTCGTCGGCGATCGCGCGCTCGCTTTCGCCGCCGCGCGCCAGCATGAAATGAATCCGGTCAGCGTTCACTGACCGGGTAATCCGACGCCGGAATTCCGACTATTGCGTTGAGGTCAGGCCGCCGCGTGCGATTGCGCGGTGTCGGCGGCGATCGCGAAGAGCGCCTCCGGGGTCTCGGCGCCGCGCAGCGCTTCGCGCACGCGTTCCTCGCGCAGCAGGCGCGAGACTTTGGCGAGCGCCTTAAGATGCGCGGCGGTCGCGTCGATCGGCGCCAGCAGCACGAAGATGAGGTCGACCGGCTGGTCGTCCACCGCCTCGAAATCGACCGGGCTGTCGAGCTTGGCGAGCAGGCCGACGATCTTGCCCAGCCCTTCGATCTTGCCGTGCGGGATCGCGACGCCCCGTCCGACGCCGGTCGAGCCTAGTTGCTCGCGGTCCATCAGCGCCTGGCGGATCGTCGCCGCCGGCGCGTCGGTCAGCGCGGCCGCCTTCTCGGCGAGCAACGCCAGCGCCTCGCGCTTGCAGCTCGCGTGAAGGTTAAGAACCGCGCCCTCTGGGGGAAGAAATTCGGAAAGGCCCATAAATCCTGCGGTTTTTAAAGCCCGGGTCCCAATGCAAGAACCGGGACTTTTCAAGCCGCTCCGTTAACGCCGGGGGGCGATAGACCCTCCCGGCCTCAAGATCAAGGCGCCGGGTCGATCCAGCCGATATGGCCGTCCCGGCGGAGATAGACGACGTTGAGCCGGCCGTGCGCCGCA
>JAGRED010000414.1 GCA_020446725.1 Parvularculaceae bacterium
GGCGCCGCCGCGCCCATAGAGCTTGTCGCCTTCAAGCACCGGAATCCACGGACCCTTGCCAGGCGCCCAGCCGGTCATTTCGGGCTGCTTGTCGAGATGGCCGTATAGAAGAACCGTTTCGCCTGAGATCTTGCCCGGCGAATCGATGACGATCAGCGGCGTTCTTCCGGGCGCGCGCATGATTTCAAGCGTCGCCCCCGCCAGCGCCTTGATTTTCGTGCGCGCCCAGTCCGCGAACATCGTCACGGCCTTTTCCATGTGGCCGAGTTTTTCCCAGTCGGGTTCGAACATCGGCGACTTGTTTGGGATGCGGATATACTCAATGAGCGTTGGCGTGATCTCCTCGCGCCAAGTCTCCTCGACATAGGATTGCAGGTCTTTGTGCGCGAGCGCCGTCATGCGCCTTCTCTCCTTTTCGGGCGGAGAGCAATTATGGCGGCTAAGCGCCCCAACGGCAAACGCAGATCGATTCAGCCGGCCGAGCCGCATGCCGCTGCCCGGTCAAGTTGCCTCGCACTTGAATTCGACCGCCAAGGTCGCTGGCGCGTGATTGTCATTGGGCATATCGTGGCGGCGCCGCCTTGATGCGGTTTTTCCTGCGGGTCTGGGGAGGTCCGCTCATATGACATTCAAAAATAGAACTGGTTGGCCGCTTGCGCGGCGAGCGTTCCCGGCCTGCGCCTGTGTCGCTTCAGCCGCATTTTTGTTGACTGCGCCCGCCGATGCGCGGCGAATTCGCGACCATCGCGATCCAAGTCTTGGCGGCGGCGCCTATTCGATGAATGTGACGCCGGTCGTCGATCTCGTCATTCCGTTCACGGCCGGAAAGGCCATCGTCTGCCAGACGTCGAACCTGACCGGCACGGCGGACCCCGTCATTCACATCGTGAAAGAATCGGGCGGCGTCGCACAGGTCGAGATCGCGCGCGACGATGATTCGGGCGGCGGCCTCAACGCCCGCGCCAGTTTCACCGCGCCCGGCGGCAATGTCCGCCTCATCATGCGGTCGGCAGGCTTCGGCGCCGGCGCCGCCGATCTCACCTGCACCGGCTATAAGCCGATGCGCAATCTCAATGTCGGCGGCGCGTTCAAGACGATCAAGAATTATCGCGATCGCGACAGCTTGATGTCCGTGCCGCTTCCCGGCGCGCCGCGCCGCACGAAACTCTATGTCCTCGATTTCGACACCGGCGCCATGCTCCGCCGGTACCTGAGCGGTTCGGCGGAGACAATCATCGTCACAAACCGGCCGCCAGCGAATTTTATCGTCATGATCGGCTCGCACCCGGGCACGATTGCGCTTGAGCCGGCGCGAGATCTTCCGGTTATCGACGGGCGTGATCTTATCGCCCCAGGAGGCGCCGCCGGCCGAACAATAGGCCGCGCCGCACCGCCGTCCGGAGACGCCGCGCGCGCGCCGACGGAGCTTGATAGCGGCGACGCCGCGCGCGCGCTGCCTGGCGACGCCATCATTGTCGCGCCGCCGACTGAAGCCGTTATTGTTGAAAATCCGGATCCGCCGGGGCCAGTCCGGCTTGTGCGCAACGACCTTTACATCGCCGGCCACGATCCGGACGGCGACGGGCTCGGAACGGAACTCGAAAAGCATATCGGCACCTGCTCGTCGTTGACGGAAGTCGTCGGCAATTGGGAGTGTTCGCGCTCCGCCGATGCGCGCGACACGGACGGTGACGCCATCAGCGATCGCGACGAGCTTATCGGCAGGCCCGACCGCGCGCCTCATCTCATGCTGTCGCGCTGGGGCGCAGACCCGCTGCACAAGGACATTTTCATCGAAGTCGATTTCATGAAGCGCGCGCAAGGCGAAGCGCCGCGGCGCATGTCAGGCGCAAATGCGATGGCGCAGGCGGCGCTCTTCGCCGATCCTGAAACGAGCGCGATCTACAGGCTCGCAAACGCTCAGTCGCTCAACAATCCCGACCTCAAGCCCGGCGTCACGCTGCACATGGATACCGGGCAGGCGCCGCCGCCGGGCGCGTCGATCGCAGAGCTGACGACCTATGGCGACTGGGGCGGCTTTTCTGCGGCGGAGCCTGTCTGCGATGCAAACGGCTGCCGCGGCGCCGATGTGAGCGCGGTAAACTCTACACTCTTTGCACAGGCGCGGCGCGGCTACTTTCATTATGCGCTCGGCTATCCGGGCGGCGGGGGTCAGGCGCCCATCAATTCCTGGCAGCTCAACATGCCGATCGATTCGCCGTCGACGGCGGCGCACGAATTCGGCCACACGCTCGGCATTGAGCACCCGGGCCCCGCCGGCATTGGACGCGACGCAAACTGCAAGCCGAATTACCCGAGTCTTATGAGCTACGCCTATGGAGGCATGCCGGCGTTCAAGGGATCGTTTTCCGACGGCTACGGACGATCGGCGCTCAACAATTACGCGCTGAAGGAAATCGGCGCCGTGTCGCAGCCGACATCGGGTCCGGGCGTCGCCTATCTTTCGCATCTCAGGGACATCTTCCGGTATAATGTCGACTTCTCAAATGGCAATGTCGACTGGAATCGGGACGGCGTCTTCGCCGCAGGAACCGTGAAGGCCTATGCCAACAACGACCAGTCCGACTGCGAGTTCACGCGCAACAACCAGATGATTGCGAACGGGCTGACCGATCGCGCATTGTCGCTGACCCGCATCGGCGGGCGGACGATCGCGCTTTATGTCGATGAAGGGAGCGGCGCGCTCGCGGCGGACTTCACGGATTTCTCGCTTTCCTGTTCGCTGATCGGCGATCATTGCGGGCCGCCTCTGACGCAGCGCACCGTGCCGGCCGCCTGGAACGCGGGGATATTGGGCTTTGACGCGCATTCCGTCGGCGCTGGCGCCTCCGCGCGCATCCTTGTCGTTTACCGGAC
>JAGRED010000415.1 GCA_020446725.1 Parvularculaceae bacterium
GACGCTTCGGTGATGCCAAACTTGATTTCCGGCAACACCAATGCGCCGACCATCATGATCGCTGAGAAAGCGGCCGATATGATCCGCGCCGGCTAACCGAAGTCGGCCGGCCGGGCCTATTGCACCTTGTAGGTCACCTGGTAGGTCCCGCCGTCGCCGGTCAGCTTGACGGTCTTCGTCTGCCCGGAGCCCGCTTCCGCCTGCCGGACCGTGAACGATCCGATCAGGTCGCGATCATCGACCGTATCATACTCCATCAGCGTGACCGTTATGTCGCTGCTCGACGAAATCGTCTGGCTGACGCTCCATGTCTGGCCGTTGTCGATGTCATGATAGGTCTCATTGCCGGAGGGAATTCGTTTGCCGGTATTGGTGATCAGATAGATTTCGTCTTCGCCAAGTTCGGTCGTTTCAACGCATTTCACCGACTGAATGACAATCGTGAGCGAAGGATTGACAGGATTGCCGGATGTCGAGGTCCAGACGCCGAAATCGCTGTCCTGACCCCATTTATAATCGCGCGGTGCGGCGATGATCTGGATCTTTCCGTCGCCGCGAACATGGGCGGTGCCGCCCCAGCGAAAACTTCCTGACCCGTCCGTCAGCGTGAGGTATTCCGTCGATGCGGCGGCCGCGGTGAATTGTGATGTCGGCGTCGCTCCGCTCGATTGTTTCAACGTCCATACGGAGAATGAATTTTCGTCCTTGGTGGACGTCGCGCTTTTTCCGAGGCTGACAACGTAAAACGTTTGCGTCGACGCCTCGTAGAGCATTGCGGTTCCAGCCTCGCCAAATGGAATTTTTCCTGAAACCGACACATCAGTCCAAGTGGACGAGGAATCGAGCGTTTCGCCGTTGCTGACGAATAGCACGGTCGCGCTGTTGTTGGTCGCCATAAGGTAATGGCGCTTGTGCCCGTGGTGATAGGCGAGCGAGACATTCTCGACCATACCCGATCCGAATACGTCGGTCTTCGCCAGATTCGTCAGCTCCGTCGCTTTCGCGCTTGAATCAATCTGGAAAACGCGAATGGAATTGTTTTCGCCCGTGGCGACAGCGACGTAATTTCCGTCGCCCTGCGCGCCGGCGGAAAAACCGTCATCGCCTGTAAATGTGTAAGTGTGAGTATTTTTTCGATCGCGCTGTTCCGGATCGATGAAAATGAGATCGCCGTCGCGATTGCCGGCATTGTCATGCGACAGCATCCAGTATTTGTCGACAACCGCCATGCCCTGAATATGCGTGGCAGCCGTCGACGTGATGCCGCCGCCGATACCGTATTCGACATGATTGTTCGTCAGGGAGCTGAGTTGCGTCATGATATTTTCCGCGGCGTTCGATTTGCTGGAAACCGTTGCGCTTTTCGGCGCGCCGCCGCGATCGGGATCAGCCGACACAGGGCCGAGTTTCGTCAGCTTCCAATACTGGCCGGAGTAATTGCCGGTCGCCGCGAGCTGAACCTTGTTGTTCGTTCCGTCATTGACAACGTCAAGCGACTTGCCGTCACCCTGCCAATTGGTCGTCAGTCGGTAAAAGCCGCCGCCGAGCGGCGTCAATTTCCAGAACTGGCCGGTGTAGGCGCCGGTCGCTGCGAGTTGAACCTTGTTGTTCGTGCCGTCATTGACGACGTCGAGAGACATGCCATCGCCGCGCCACTGATTGGTCATCCGGTAATAGCCGTTCCCGAGCGACGTGAACTTCCAGAACTGGCCGTAATACGAGCCCGACGCGGCGAGCTGCACTTTGTTGTTCGTTCCGTCATTGACGACATCGAGCGACTTGCCGTCGCCCTGCCAGCTGGTCGTCAGGCGGTAGTAATAACCCGTGTCGATGGCGCCGGTCTGCGCTGCGGCCGCGCCGCAGAACAACATGCCAAGCATCAGCATGAATGCGGCGCAGGCTTGTCTGCTCATATTGGAAGTCATGGAACCCCCTCCTTGTTCGATGAATGGGAGGGCGGCCGGGACGGAACCAAATCAACAACGCCGGCGGCGCTCGCCGGGCGGGATGAGATCATTAACAGTCCGGGATAGAAAGCCGTATTTACAACCGCGCCAGCGGAGCCACCGCCGCCGCCTGAAATCCCCAATACGGCCTTAACCTTGCTCGGTTTAGTCTGTTGTATCGCGCCGCAACACAAATTGATATGACATTGGCGCAATCGGGGACGAGAACCGAATTATGTGTGGAATCATCGGGATACTCGGGAAAGACGACGTCGCGTTGTCGATTGTCGAGGGCCTGAAGCGGCTTGAATATCGCGGTTATGACTCAGCCGGGGTCGCGACCGTCGATCATGGCCGGCTCGACCGCCGCCGCGCGTCGGGCAAGCTCGCCGCCCTCGCCGCGCGTCTCGACAAATCGCCGCTCGCCGGCGCCGCCGGCATCGGTCACACGCGCTGGGCGACCCATGGCGCGGCGACGGACGAGAATGCGCACCCGCACGCGACCGACCGGCTCGCGCTCGTTCATAACGGCATCATCGAGAATTTCGCCGAACTGCGCGACGAACTGAAAGCCAAGGGCTTCAAATTCGCCTCGCAGACGGATTCGGAAGTCTGCGCGCAGCTCATCACCTTTTACCTGCAAAACGAAAACCTGCCTCCGAAAGACGCGGTGAAGAAAGCCCTCGACCGAATGCGCGGCGCTTTCGCTTTTGCGATCGTCTTTTCCGGCGAGGATGATCTTCTGATCGGCGCGCGCCGCGGCTCGCCGCTTGCGATCGGACGCGGCGACGGCGAGATGTATCTCGGCTCCGACGCCTATGCGCTCGCCCCGTTCACCAACCGCGTCACCTATCTCGAAGAGGGCGACTTCGCGGTCCTCACGCGCAAAACCTTCGATGTCTTCAACGAGAAAGGCGAAAGCGTCGCCCGCGCCGAGACGATTTCATCCGCCGCCGACAATATGGTCGACAAGGACGGTCATCGCCATTTCATGGCGAAGGAAATCCATGAACAGCCGGAAGTCATCGCGCACACGCTCTCGCGCTATATTGACGCCGCGACGGGGGCGATCAGCCTGCCGATCGGCGCTTTCGACTTTGCAACGCTCGACCGCGTGACGATTTCCGCCTGCGGCACCGCCTATTACGCCGGCCTTATCTCGAAATACTGGTTCGAAAGCTGGGCCGGCCTTCCGGTTGAAATCGACATCGCGTCGGAGCTTCGCTACCGCGACGTTCCTTATCCCAAAAACGGCGGCGCGCTCTTCGTTTCGCAATCGGGCGAAACCGCGGACACGCTCGCCGCGCTCCGGCACGCCAAAGCGCACGGTCAGAAAATCGCCGCCGTCGTCAACGTTCCGGAATCATCGATCGCACGCGAAGCCGACATCATCTTTCCGATGGCGGCGGGACCTGAAATCGGCGTCGCATCGACCAAGGCGTTCACCTGCCAGCTCGCCGCGCTCGCCGCGATTGCGCTCGCGGCGGGACGCCAACGAGGCGTCCTAAGCGCGGAGGAAGAAAAAGAAATCGTCACCGCGCTCTTGCAGACGCCGCGCCTCGTCGGCGAGGCGATCAAGGCGGCCGTCGAGATTGAGAATGTCGCCCGGGAAATCGCCAAAGCGACAGACACGCTCTATGTCGGGCGCGGCGTTTCCTTTCCGCTCGCCATGGAAGGCGCGCTCAAGCTGAAGGAAATTTCCTATATTCATGCCGAGGGCTATGCCGCCGGCGAATTGAAGCACGGCCCGATCGCGCTCATTGACCAGAACATGCCGGTGATCGTCATCGCGCCGTCAGACAAGCATTTCGAAAAGACGATATCGAACATGCACGAAATCATGGCGCGCGAAGGCAAGGCCATTCTCATTTCCGATGCGAAAGGGATCGCGCAGGCGGGTCCCGGCCTTTTCGCCTCGATCGAGGTTCCCGAAGCTCATCCGCTTCTTTCACCAATCGTTTACGCCGCGCCGATTCAATTGCTCGCCTATTTCACGGCGACGACCAAGGGCACGGATGTCGACCAGCCGCGCAACCTCGCGAAATCAGTCACCGTTGAATGAACTTTGACCAGGTCCGGCAGGCGCCCTATCGGGATCGCCGGCAAGAACGGGACGAACCGCGCATGAACCGGCTCCGCGCCGCCACCGACAGGTTTGAGGAGTGGTATCGCACCGACGCGCTGCCGCTCTGGGCGCGTGCGGCGGCCGACCGGACGGGCGCCTTTTACGAACAGCTTGATTTCAACGGCGGCCCCGTTACCGGAACGCCGAGGCGCGTGCGCGTTCAATCCCGCCAGATCCATTCCTTCACCCGCGCCGCGCTAGCGGGCTGGCTGCCGGAAGGCGATGCGATCGCCGACCGGGGATTTCGCCGTCTTCTTGAAACGGCATGCCCCGACAACGCGGCGCGCGGTTGCGCGCATCTTGTCGATGACGACGGGCGAATTATCGATGCGACCCGAGACCTTTACGATCAGGCGTTTCTGATTCTCGCCGCCGCATCACGCATTCTCGCCGGCGACGATACGGCGCGCGAGATCGCCGAACGAACGCTCGCCTTCATCGATAGCGAACTTGGCTCCGAGCATGGCGGCCATCTCGAAAATGACAGACGTTCGCTGCCGCGGCGACAAAATCCGCACATGCATCTCTTCGAAGCGACGATGGCGCTCTACGCTGCGACCGGCGATCCGGCGCACCTGGCGCGCGCGCGCGCCGTTGAATCGCTCTTCAACACGCGCTTTCTCGATCGCAATGAGGGCGTCTTGCGCGAGTTTTTCACCGACGACTGGTCGCTTGATCCCCAAACCGGCGACCGGATCGAACCCGGCCACATGGTTGAATGGGCGTTCCTGCTCGACCGGTTTGAAGCGCTTTCCGGCGAGGACCGAAGCGAGGAAAAAAACCTTCTTCACTACGCCGCCCGCTCCATGACCGCGCCGGACGACGCGCCCTTTCTGCCGAATTCAGCGCGCCTAGGCGCGGCGCCCGCACGCCGCGCGCGCCGGCTCTGGCCGCAAACCGAAGCCTTGAAGGCGGCGCTCGTTCTCGGCCGTGACGAGGAAGCGGCGGACCTCATCGATGCGATGTTCGGCTCTTATCTCAATCAGGAGACGTCGGGGCTCTGGTGTGACGAATATGATGCTGAAGGACGGCCGGCGGCGAAGGCGGCGCCGGCGTCCATTCTCTACCATCTCCACGAGGCTGTTTCCTGCGCGGTCGAACGGCGGCATAAGATCACTCCATGAC
>JAGRED010000416.1 GCA_020446725.1 Parvularculaceae bacterium
ACGACGGCTCTGGTGAAATTCTTTCGCCTGACGGACGATGAAAATCTGCCGGGCACGCTGAATGTCGGCCATTCATTACCGACGATGGCGCAGGCGTTCGTCTTTATCACGCTCATCAAGGTCGATGCGTGGCTGCTCGTCGCCTGCATCGCGTCGTCGGTTTTCGGGGCCTTGTGGGGCGCGCGCGTCGTCTCGCGCCTGCCGGTGAGAGCGATACGCCTCGGAATGGGCGGCGCCTTGCTGATAGCGGCATTGTTATTTTCGGCGCGCAATCTCGGCCTTATGCCCGGCGGCGGCGATGCGATTGCGCTCGTTGGCGGCGCATTCGCGCTCGCCGTCTTTCTTCATCTTCTTTTCGGCGCGCTGATGACGCTTGGAATTGGGCTTTACGCGCCTTCGCTCATATCGTTGAGCATGCTTGGCATGGACCCGCGCGCCGCCTTTCCGATCATGATGGGCGCCTGCGCCTTTCTGATGCCTGCGGCGAGCCTCCAATTCATCGCTGTGCGCCGCTTCGATCCGCGGCTCGCCCTCGGATTGACGTTTGGCGGCGTGCCGGCCGTGCTGATCGCAGCGTTCATCGTCAAGGAGATGCCGCTCGATCTCCTTCGCTGGCTGGTTTCCGGGGTTGTTCTGATTGCGGCGATGATGCTTATTGCGAGCGGGCTGAAAGAAACGCCCGCGCCGGTTCGGGAGGCGTAATGCTGCGATCCGTCCTATCAGTCGTTGTCGGCGTCATTGTCGCGTCGGTGTTGATCCTCATCGTCGAACTTGTCGGTCATTCGATGTTTCCGCCGCCGGCCGGTCTTGATCCGAATGACCCGGCGTTCATCGCCAATATTCCGGTGTCGGCGAAAATCGCCGTCGTCATCGCGTGGTTTGTCGGCGCGCTCGGCGGCGGCGTTGTCGCCTCGGTGATTGCAAAACGCTGGGCGCCGTCGGCCTGGGTCGTCGCGGGGACCGTTCTTCTTCTTGCAGGCGTCACGATGCTGCAGTTTCCGCATCCGCTCTGGATGATGCTTGGCGCTGTCGCATCGACAGGGATCGGCGGCTTTCTCGCGATCAGGATCACAAAAGGCTATTACGGACGTCCCTTCGCCGGCGGCCCGAAGCCGGGTCTGTGATGCCGGATCGACGCGATCTCGATGACCAGGCTGCGCCTGCGGCGACGGTGCTGCTTCTGCGCGACAGCCCGGCCTTCCAGGTCCTTATGATCGCACGGCATGAGAACTCCGCTTTCGCTGGCGGGGCGCTCGTCTTTCCGGGCGGGCGCGTCGATCCGGGCGACCGGCTGGCGGGCTGGCGCGATCTTGCGGACGGCCTTGCGGAAGACCCCGTTATCGCCGCGGCGCAGATCGCCGCCGTGCGCGAGGCGTTCGAGGAGGCTGGCGTCCTCCTGGCGCGCGAGGCGGATGGCGGACCCGTCTCCAATGAGCGCGTGCGGATGCTGAATGAATGGCGACAACGTATTGAAAAAGATGATGGGCTCTTTCTTCAGCTCATTCATGACCAGAACTTGCGTCTTACCTGCGATGCGCTCGGCCTTTTCGCTCACTGGATTGCGCCGCCCGGCCTTCATCGGCGGTTCGACACGCTCTTTTTCGCCGCGCGCTTTCCGGCGGGTCAGGATGTCAGGGAAGACGGCAATGAGGCGACCGAGTCGGTTTGGATAGCGCCGGCCGAAGCGCTCGCAGCGCGTCAAACAGTCGACCGCAAGATCATCTTCCCGACCGCCTGCAATCTCGGCCTGCTCGGTCGCTCGTCGACAGTTGAAAGCGCGCTTCAATGGGCGCGCGAACGGGAGATCCGTCCGGTGACGCCGGTCGCGACAATGCGCGACGGAAAGATCTTCCTACGGATACCGGACGATCTCGGCTATCCGATTATTGAGGAGCCGCTTGATCTCGCGCGCCCTGATTGATCGATGCGCCCGGCCTGTCGATGATGCGGCGGGTCCAGTCGAAGGCGACGAAATCATACAGGGCATGGGCGATGATCGGCGCGACAAGGCCGCCCGTCAGCCAGAAGAGAAGCCCGAGATAGGCGCCGACGCCTGCGGCGATCGCCGCGTAGAGGGCCGTGCGCGCGTGCAGCGCGCCGAAAAGAAGGCTCGGCAATGCTATCGCGAGGCTGACCGGCAGCCGCTCCATCGCGGCGGTCTGAAGAACGCCGCGAAAGAGCATCTCCTCGCTGACGCCCGCCAGAATCGAAAGCGCGAGGATGCGCGGCAAAGTCAAGAGAAAA
>JAGRED010000417.1 GCA_020446725.1 Parvularculaceae bacterium
CGCGAGAGAAATAAGTCCCTTGAGCGAGCCCGATCCGGCGCCGCCGTCCCAGGCGATGTTTTCAACGCTGAATTCGTTTTTTGCAGGATCGAAATTCGCAACGGCCGCAAAGCGATCAATCGATGTCGACCAGCCGCCAAGCGTCAAAACTCCGCCGCCAGCGCTAAGATCGACATGCGAGGAAAGCACCGCGCCGCCGCTCGAAAATTCAATCGCCGCACTGCCGGAGACAGGCGATGTCAGCGGCTCCGCATCGGCGCCGAAAAACACCATGACAAGATCGCCGACCGGCGCCTGATCGACATTGATGTTCGCCGCGATGACATCGTCTTTGAGATCGTAAGTCGATCGAAGCGCAAGCGAGGCTTCCCGCCCGCCGATGTCGAAACGGGAATCGGCGGTGGCGACGTATCCCTCATCCGTGCGTTCGACGCTGGCGTCGCCCCCTCTGCCGCGCCAGGTCCGCCCCGTCGCTTCGTCGAAAAAATCGATCGAGACGTTGCGAAGATCCGCGCGCTCGAAGGCCTGTCTAAAATAACGGCCGCCGGTTATCGCCTGAAACGCATTCACGCGGTCGCCGCCGGCGCCGCCGATCTTAAGTTTCAGTTTCTGATCCGCCTTACGCAGAACCTGCAACCGCGCCCCGTCTACAAGAATACGGCGCGGGCCCGCCTTGCCGGATGCGAAGTCCTGAGGGTGAAGAATGATATCAACGCTTGGAAGAAGCGCCTTCGCCGGATCGCTCTGCTCGCCGATAGCGACGTTTTCCAGAAGAAGTCGGTAGCCGCCGCTCTCGCCGGCGCGGGAAAGCGTGACGCCGTCGATGGATTTGATCGCATTGTCGGCGATCGCCGCATTGGCGGCGGCGCGAATGATCGGCGCCGCCCAGCGAAGGTCAGTCGCACTGGTTTGGGCGCGCCAGATAAAAAAGGCGAAGACCGCAAGCGACGCCGCGACGAAGAGCCCCAGCGCTTCGGCTGCGATCACCCCTGCGCGTGCGAAACGCGACCTCATGCGTCCGATCTGTCCGCCCCTGCTCGCCCGGCCGCCCCTCAGCCATCCCCCATCCGTAGTAACAATATAACGCGCAATCAAGCGACAAACGCGACATGCCGCCTTGATCACGGAGAATGTCGCAGTCTAGGTGGTGCGCACTATCAGGGAGTACTCATGGCGACAAAGAAGAAAGAAATAATTGAGGGGTCGAAGGCGCCGCGATTTGATCTGCCGACGGACAGCGACGGACGGGCGAGGCTCGCCGATTTCGCCGGCGCGCCGCTCGTTCTATATTTTTACCCGAAAGACGACACGTCGGGATGCACGAAAGAAGCGCTCGATTTCACTGCGGCGGCGCGGTCTTTCAGCCGCCTCGGGGCTGCGGTTGTCGGCGTCTCAAAAGACAGCGTCGCCAAACATGACAAGTTCAAAACCAAACACGCCCTCAAGGTGACGCTCGCCTCGGACGAGGAAGGCGAAGTCGTCGAAGCCTATGGCTCATGGGTCGAAAAGACCCTTTACGGCCGCAAATATATGGGGATCGACCGGTCGACATTTCTGATCGACGGCAAAGGGGTCATTCGAAAGATCTGGAGAAAAGTGCGCGTGCCGGGCCATGTCGAAGACGTCCTCGCCGCCCTGAAAGAGATTGCCTGATGGCCTGGCGCGCGGCGGCGTTAAGGGTGCTCGAAACTGCGGACCCGCGCGAAAAATGCGCGGCCGCGAATGATGCCCTTGGCGTTCTTTGCGACGATATCGCAGTCGATCCTGGCCTCGCCCAGCCGCCGGCCGATCCCGCGCGGCCCGCCGCGCCGATCCTGCTCCCGCCGACCGATGTGCCCAAGCGCCGTTTCGGATCGATCGAAGGACGCGCCGCCGCTCTGCACGCGCTCGCCCATATCGAATTCAACGCAATCGACCTCGCCTTTGACATGGCGGCGCGATTCGCCGGGGAAATCGCCAGCGCCGGCTTGCCGGCCGCAGCATTCGTTCATGATTGGTTCCAGATCGGGGCGGAAGAAGCCGGCCATTTTTCCCTGATTTCAACCCGGCTCGGGGAACTCGGCAGCCATTACGGGGCGATGCCTGCCCATGGCGGCCTCTGGGACGCGGCGCGGGAGACGAGCGACAGCGTCCTTGCGCG
>JAGRED010000418.1 GCA_020446725.1 Parvularculaceae bacterium
CGATCTCGCCGGGCTTGAGGAAGGCGAGCGCATTGCGGAATGGTTCGCGCGTATTGTCGCCCGCACGGCGCGGCTTTGCGCGCAATGGATGGCGGCGGGCTTCGTCCACGGCGTTCTCAATACCGACAACATGAACGTCAATGGCGAGAGTTTCGATTACGGCCCGTGGCGATTTCTCTCCGTGACCGACTTTTCTTTCACGGCCGCCTATTTCGATCAGTCTGGCCTCTACGCCTATGGCCGCCAGCCGGATGCGGTTTTGTGGAACTTGTCCCGCTTCGGCGGAACGCTTGTCGCGCATGTTCCTGAGGAAAAGCTCAACAACGCGTTGCAGCGGTTCACGGCCCATTTTGAAAAAGCGATGGTCGAGGCGTTTTTTGCGCGGCTCGGAATTGCGCCAGGCGGCGAGGGCGATTTCGACTTCGTCGTCGCCATGCTGCAATGGATGGAAAAGACCGAGGTTCCGTTCGAGCGCATCTTTTTCGACTGGTTCTGCGGCGCCCGGTCGGCGGATCGCGCGGAGGAAAGCCCCGTCGCAGCGCTTTATCGCGACGACGCTTTCGAGCCTATCCGGAACATCCTGTTCGATCGCGAACCTGTGCGATCCGAACGCCTTTCGCACGCTTATTTCGGCGCTGCGCCGACAACGATGCTGATCGACGAAGTTGAGACGATCTGGGCGGCGATCGCCGATCGCGACGACTGGTCGTTGCTGGCGGCGAAGCTTGGGGCGATCGCGTCGATGCGCGACGCGCTCGATCTCGACGCCTCGCTGTGGCGGCCCGACCCTTATGCGTAATAGCGCTGGAAGACGGCGATCGACATCGCAATGAGTCCGATTAGCGGCGCGCCAAAGGCGAGAATTTCGCGGCGGCCTCCGGCCGAAACGAGCGAGAGCCGCACTGGTGCGGCGGCGAGGAGGAGCGGCGCGACGGCTATGAAATAACGCCCCTGAAAACCATCTATAACAGGCGCGCCCACGCCGTTCCACTGCAGATAGACGAGGGTGAGGATCGCACCGACCGTCGCCGCGATAATGCCAAGCTGAAGCGCGACCGCGAATGACGAGCGCAGCGCCGCCGGCGGTCGCTCGCCGCTCATCCAGACCAGAAGGAAACCGATTGACAGCACTGAATAGAATAGTGGCGTCAGCTGAATATTCGTCCAGCCGCCGAGTGCAAGAAAAGACAGCCAGGCAAGGAACGGCGCATCGGAATTGACCAGCGTATTGAACATCGTTCCGGCATAGGCGAGCGGCTCGGCGAGCATGCCGCGGAGCTGCGCCGCCGGCTCGACATGATTGCCGTCCATTGTCGAATAGACGATGTCACCGAGCATCAACGTCTTGACAATCATCGCCCAGCTGAGACTGGCGATCGCCCCAGGCATGATGATCATCGCCAGCGCTGTAAGCCGTGCGCGCGGCGAGACGAATTTCGCCGCCGGCAGCAGCAGCGCCAGCATCGGCAGGAATAAATAGCCGGTTTTGAATTGGCCGAGCACAAAAGCTGCGACGGCCAGCTGCAGGAGTTCGCTTCTTGCAATTCGCCGATCCGGCGTCGCCGCAAGCGAAGCGACAAGCGCGAAATAGTAAAAGCCGAGCCCGAACAGGAGTGAATCGATATTGTAGGCGGCAAGATAGACGACTGTCGTCGGCATCAATCCTATAAAAACGAGCGCTGGACGGAATGGGGCCGGCGCCAGCGCGATCGCGGCGCGCATCAGGGCGACGCCGATCAAGAGCGCGGCAAGTCGGCCGAGATAAAAATTCGCCAGAGGGCTTAATCCGAGGGCGACGCTGATGCTCTGTACAGGCGCGAGATGGAGGTAACAAAGCGGGCTGTGCAAACGCATGACGCGCCTAAGAGGTTCAGGCCAAGGCGTGATCTCGTCGGCGTTCAGATCGATGCCCGCCCAGCGGCGATAATCGCCGGCCTCGATGTTTGTTTGCGACCTGACTTTGCCGAACGCGTCATCCATCAGGTCTTGCATGCCGGCGGTGACGCCCTGCGCTCCTGTGAAAGCGCCTTTTGAGATTTCGAACGCCCTCTCGTAGTGCGCCGTCTCGTCGCCGGAACCGAAAGGCGGCGTGATGACGATGAACAAGAGTCCGAAGAACAGGGCGATCGTTGCAAATGCGTTCGCTGCCGATGCCTGCATCCGCC
>JAGRED010000419.1 GCA_020446725.1 Parvularculaceae bacterium
CCGGCGCCGCAGTCGACCGGTAATAGGCGACATCAGAGTCGGTTTTGAGGCGCGTAATGAGGCTTTGCGCGCGCTGTGCGGCGGCCTGTTCAAGCAGCAGGCGCCTCGCGAGCGTCGGCCAGTCCGCAGCGGCTGATTTATCGTCGCGAATAGCGACGATTTTCATGATCTGCGTATCTTGATCGCCCCGGATGACGATGTTGTCGCGCGCGCCGTATTTCGAAAGCTGCTCGCGGATCGGCGCCGGCAGCGCCGCGCCTGACTGCGTCGCCGTCGCGACGGCGAACCGCGCGCCGGCTTTTTCAAGAACGCCGGCGAGGCGCGAAAAATCGGCTTCACGGTCAAAGAGCGGCGTCAGCGCTTCTTCGTTGAAATTTTTCGTTTCAAGCGTCAGGACCAGGAAGTCATAAATCCTGCGTGCGCCGAAAAGCGAAGGGTTGGCGGCGATGAATTCATCGATCTCTTCCCGTGTCGGCTCCGCGGGCTGGCTCGCCAAGGCGAGGTAATAATCGGCAAGCGCCTGATCCTGCGCCGCATACATGCGCGCCATTGTCTCAGGCTTGCGGTGGAGGTTCTGCTTGCGCGCAGCGCCTGCGAGAAGCGTCCTGTTGACGAGGCTGTCGAGCGCGATGCGCTCAGCCGCCGGATCCGTCAGCGGCAGGCCGAGGCGCGCCATTTCAAGGCGCAGTTCGCTCAACGTGATTTCCCGCCCGCCGGCTTTCGCGACCACCTGGGTCGCGCCGCTCGCCGCGGTCTTGTTGTCGGCCTGCGCGGCGGCGTTCGCCGGCGCGGCGCAGACCGTCGCAAGAATGGAAACCAGAACCGTCAGTCGCATACGCATTCGGCCGTCCCTCATTTGGCGAAAAGCAGCGACGTCATCCGTCGCGCCCGCCACCAGCGCAAACGCGCCAGGATTGCAGCGGCTGCGGCGCGATCGCGCACCGATGTCAATTCGGCGCTTGTCGCAACGCGCAGCAGATGCGGCGCTGTTGAAAGCGCCGTCGCCGCGGCGAGGCTGATCCAGGCGAACGCCCGGACCGATCCTCGTCCTTCAAACCCCGCCCAGCGTTCGGCGATGATCCGCTCCCATTTGCGGATCAATTCGCTCCAGTCCCGACGCGCCGGGTGGCTGACAATTGATTTATCGTTAAATGCTAAATGAAAGCCTAGCGCGACGCCGCGACGGCACCAGTCGACGTCTTCCGATAAACCATTTGTAAACGGACCGATCGTCCTGGCGGCCGAAGCGCGCACGAAAAGGTTCGCCGTCGCCGAAAATTTCTTCCGTTCGACGTAATCGCGCTGCTGAAAGGCGAAGACGCGCTCAAACGCCTCGACTGCCGTCGGCGCCGTTTCGTTTTCAACCGTGACGATGATGCGTCCGCCGCTGAGGTCGGCTTCGCGCAAGCCGTCCAGCCCGTTCTCAAGCCAGTCAGGCGCGGCGACGCAATCGGCGTCGATGAAAGCGATCGCCTCACCTGTCGTAACCGCGAGCGCCGCATTGCGGGCGGGCGCCGCGCCGCGCTCGGCGACATCTATGAAGCGGACATGGGGAAACGCCGCCTTTACGCTTTCGATCCCGCCCGGCGTTCCATTGTCGGCAACGATGATTTCGCAGCGCGCGCGCGGCCATGTCTGCTGTTCCAGGCTCGACAGGCAGATTTCAAGCAGGCGCGCCTGATTGAAATGCGGGATGACGACGCTGACGAACGACGGAGACCTGAAAGTCATGGACGCAAGGCCGGGCGCGCCGCGGCTCCCTTCGAACGCCCTTCGGCCGGGCGCGCGGCGGACCGCGTCTTTTTCTCTTCAAACGCCTTCGCATAGGCGCGCAGGAGCACCGGCGCGGAGTGCGACCAACTTAACCGCTTCACGATCCGCTCGCGGCCGATTTCCCCCATGTCGCGCCGCAATTCGGGATCGCCGAGCAGCGTATCAATCTTGATCGCGAAATCAGCGACATTGTCGGGCCGCGCATAGAGCGAGGCGCCGCCGGCGGACCGGCGTCCTTCGGTCAGCTCGAACTGGACGATCGGCTTTTCGAGCGCCATATATTCGAGGATCTTGTTCATTGTCGACTTGTCGTTCATCGCGCAGCAACGATCCGCGTTCACGCAGACATCCGACGTGTTGAGAACTTTCAGAAATACATCGTCCGGCGCGCGCCCGTAAAAGGTGAAATAGTCCGAAACGCCTTTCGACTCGGCGAGCTTTTTCACCGCCGGCAGTTCCGGCCCGTCGCCGATGATGGCGAAATGCGTATCCTTGCGGCCGACATGGTTGACGAGATGCGAGACGGCGCCGACGAGAAGATCGAGCCCTTCCTGCTCGCCGATGACGCCGACATAGCCGACGAGATGCTTTTTCCCCATCTTCAAGGACGGATCGCCGGGACCTATGATCATGCGATCGAGCCGCGGGCCCGACCGGACGACGAAGACGCGATCAGGCTTCATGCCGCCGCGCGTCACGGCGATCTCGCGGTAGGATTCGTTCGTCGCGATCGACACGTCAGCGATGGCGAATGTCAGGCGTTCGAGCGCCAGCAGCGCTTTGTGGAGAAAGCCGCGCGATCCGAATTTCGCCTCGAATAGCTCGGGGCAAAGGTCATGGTGATCGAAAATGAACCGCACGCCGAAGAAAAGCTTGAAGAAGGCGGCGATCAGAAAAATGAGATCTGGCGGGTTGCAGGCGTGTATGACGTCAAAGCCGCGTTCGCGGCGCACTTTCAGCGCAAGGCGCATCTGCCCCGACAGCGCGCTCCAATATTCGCGCAGATAACCAAGGCGCGAAGAGCCCGCCTCATGCAGCTTGTGACGGTAAATATGGACGCCGTCTATTTCCTCATACTCGGCCGTATAGCCCTTCAGCATCGGCGAGATGACGCTGACCTCGTATCCGGTCCCGACAAGCGTCGTCGCCTCGGCCCATACGCGCCGATCGAACGGAACGGGCAGGTTTTCGACAATAATCAGCACTCGGCGCGCGTCAGTCTTGGTCATTACGCGCACCGCTATTCGCCGCGCGCAACGCGCGGTGAAGCTTAATAGACATTGGGGCCCTCACGCCGATTTTTAATCCCGAGTTAATCGAGCCCCCCCACAATTGGTCCGGATTAGATCATCGGATGCTTTCCGTTCCCTGAACGGCGAACAGAAGAAATGCGCGTTCCTCGGGCCTTAACAGAGATTTCATTTTTGAAACGCGCATCCGCCGCGATGGTCGCCGCCTGTCTTCTTGGCGCGAGCGAAGCCGGCGCGGCGACGGCGACATTCGACTCATCAATGCCCTACGCGCCAGGACCGATGACGACGCTTTCAACAGCCGGCGACGGGCTCGGCCAGCTTGCGCCGCTCGGCGAATGGTTTTCGCTTCTGTTCGCGCAGCCCTTCGGCGTTTCAAAATCGGACACGGTCTCGATATTCACCCTCGCGCCGCCGACCGGCAATGCGCGGCTGACGATCAGCTTCGGTCGCTATAATGGCGGTTCGCCTGTTTACGCAGACACGAGAAACGTCAACGCCGGCAACACGCTGACGATCAACAATCTGTTCCAGCGCGGCTGCGCCGCGCTCGGCGGATGCGACTACATCTTCATCACGACGACGCGCCAGCAGGGCGGCGCGAACGGCGCGACCGTCGATTACGTCAGCGTCAATGGCGAGGTTGCGGAAGTCACCGCGCCCGCGCCTGAGCTTTCGACATGGGCGATGATGCTGATCGGCTTTGCGGGCCTCGCCTGGCGCTTGAAGACGCGTAGGGTCTATTCGCCTTCTTCGGCGTAGGGCGCGCCTGCGATGTGCAGGAGGTAAAACGAGCCTGCGATAAGCAGAAGGGCCGCGCCGACGCCGCCGCCATTATTGCCGAGCCAGTTCGACACGGCGCAAACGAGCGCAATCAGCATATAAGGCGCAAGCGGCGGGTCTTCGCTGCGAAAGCGATAGAAGAAGATGCCCGCCGTTGCGATGAACAGCGTCACCGACATCAGATCGTAGAGCGTTTCCATGTCAGTCCCGTCAACGCGCCAGTCTTGCCGGCGAAACGTTAACGGGGACTTAGACGAAACCGCCGGATTTTATTCGCCGCCGCGCGAGGCGTCGCGAATGGCGCGAAACTCGTTGTTTTCGCGCCAGTTCGGCCAGCCCTGCATGTTCGCGACGCGCGCGCCGACCTCGTAAAGAATGTTCATAGACTGCGCCATGCCCGCAAGGTCCCAGTCGTCGGAATATTCATCCGTAGGCTGATGGTAATGGTTGACGGTGTAGTCGGCGCCCGCGGCCCGGCCGGCCTCCTCCCCGCCATTGACAAGGTCGATGCCCGCGTCAGCGTAAAGCATCGGCA
>JAGRED010000420.1 GCA_020446725.1 Parvularculaceae bacterium
CGATCTCGCCGCCATGGCGCGCGCCGCCGGCGTTCCTGTTAATGTCGTCGATCGTCCGGACCAGTCGGATTTTTTCACGCCCTCGATCATTGATCGCGGCGATATCGTCGTCGGCGTTTCAACCGGCGGCTCGGCGCCTGTTCTCGGCCGCCGCATCCGCAGCGCGATCGAAGCTCTCCTGCCGGCGCGCATCGCATCGCTCGCGAATTTTGCGAAGGCGTTTCGCAGCGCCGTCGCCGCACGCGTCGATGCTTCTGAAAGGCGCGCCTTCTGGGAACGCTTTTTCGACGGCCCGATCGCTGCGGGCATCCTCGCCGGCGATGACGCTGATGCGCGTGAAGCGATGATCGACGCGATCAACCGTCCGCAGACGGAAAAGCAGACCGGCGTTGTTCATCTTGTCGGCGCCGGTCCGGGCGACCCCGATCTATTGACCGTCAGGGCCTTGCAACTTCTGCAGTCCGCGGATGTCATTCTGTACGATCGTCTCGTCAGTGACGAAATCCTGTTGCGGGCGCGGCGCGATGCGTTGCGGCTATATGTCGGCAAGGCGAAATCCGCGCATGCTGTGCCGCAGGAGGAAATTGAACAACGCCTCATCGATTACGCCCGCGCCGGCAACATTGTCGTCCGGCTGAAAGGCGGCGACCCGTTCATCTTCGGTCGCGGCGGCGAAGAACTGGACGCCTTGCGCGCCGCGGGCATTCCCGCCTTTGTGACGCCTGGCGTAACGGCGGCCGTCGGCTGCGCCGCCGCCGCCGGTATGCCGCTCACCCATCGCGATCATGCGCAGGCGGTGACGTTCGTCACCGGCCACGCCAAAAACGACGGCGAGCCCGATCTGGACTGGAACGCGCTTGCGGCGATCGGCCATACGCTTGTCGTTTATATGGGCGTCGCCAAGGCGGACGCGATTTCTGGCAAGCTCATTGAGAACGGCGCTTCTCCAACCACGCCGGTCGCCGTCATTGAAAAGGGCACGACGGCGGATGAGAAAATCATCAAAGGTCGCCTTTCCGATCTCGGCGTGATCGTTCGCGCCGGCGGCATCAAGGGCCCGGCGCTTCTCGTTATCGGCGACGTCGCCGCCAAGGCGCGCGGCGTTCTCCTTGAAGAACTCGCCGCCGTCGAGCGGAGGGCGGCATGAAGGCGGTAACGGCGAACAGATTGTCCGACGGCGCCGTCATTTATCTCGGCGAAGACGGGCTGCTTGTTGATCGTTTCGAGCAGGCGCGCCTGTTCAATGCGGATGAGGCGGAGAATGCGCTGACTCGCCTGCTTGAACGAAAGACGACCATCGCATCCGCGTATCTTATCGACGCGGAAGAAAGCGGTCCAACCGGGCGCGAGGCGCTGCGGGAAACAATTCGTAAGAGCGGACCGACTGTTCGGAGCGACCTCGGCAAACAAGCGGAGGCTCTCGATGAGCGCGTATAAGGTTTACGGCGACTCGATCAGCGGCAATTGCCTCAAGGTGAAATGGACGCTCGATCTTCTCGGCGTCGATCATGATTGGATCGAGACGAGCGTTCTCAAAGGCGAAACCCGCTCATCAGGCTTTCTGGCGCTCAATCCGGCGGGCCAGGTCCCGCTGCTGATCACGCCGAAAGGAAACCCGATCGCGCAATCGAACGCCGTCCTTCTCTATCTTGCGGAAAAGCACGGCGGCGGGCTGTTGCCCGACAAAGCCTATGAGCGTGCGAAAGTCTATGAATGGCTCTTCTGGGAGCAGTACAGCCACGAGCCCTATATCGCCGTGCGCCGTTTCCAGAGAGCTTTTCTGAATAAACCTGACGACGAACTTGATCCGAAGCTGCTCGATCGCGGGCTTGCGGCTTTGACGCGCATGGAGCGACAGCTTGAGGAAACAGACTGGATCGCCGGCGAGGGCTTTTCACTCGCCGACATTGCGCTCGTCGCCTATACGCGCTTCGCCCATGAAGGAGGGTTCGACCTTAGCGCCTTTCCGGCGATCAAGACGTGGGTCGCCCGCGTCGAGAAGCGCCTCGACCTTGGAGCGCTCTGATGTATCGCTATGATGATTTTGATGAAACCTTCGTGCGCGAACGCGTTGCGGAATTTCGCGGGCAGGTGGCGAGGCGCCTTTCCGGCGATCTGACGGAGGAGGAATTCAAGCCGCTGAGGTTGATGAACGGCCTCTATCTTCAGCTTCACGCCTATATGCTGCGCGTCGCCATTCCCTATGGAACGCTCTCGGCGCGTCAGATGCGGCAACTCGCAATGATCGCGCGCCAATACGACAAAGGCTACGGTCATTTCACGACGCGACAGAACATCCAGTACAACTGGCCGGCGCTGATTGATGTTCCCGACATTCTCGACGATCTCGCCGATGTCGAGATGCATGCGATCCAGACCTCCGGCAATTGCATTCGAAACGTGACGTCGGATCCCTATGCGGGTGCGACGGCGGGCGAGGTCGACGATCCGAGGATCTGGTCTGAAGTCATCCGCCAGTGGTCAAGCCTGCACCCGGAATTTTCGTTTCTGCCGCGCAAATTCAAGATCGCCGTAACGGCGAGCGATGAAGATCGCGCCGCTATCAAAGTGCATGACATCGGCCTGCGCCTTTATCGCAATGCGGACGGCGATCGCGGTTTTGAGGTTCTCGTCGGCGGCGGGCTTGGTCGAACGCCCTATATCGCTGAGACGATACGCGCGTTTCTTCCAGAGCGTCGGCTGCTTTCCTATCTAGAGGCGGTCATGCGCGTCTATAACCGCTTCGGGCGGCGCGACAACAAATACAAGGCGCGCATCAAAATTCTCGTATCCGTCGATCCCGACGATTTCCGTCGCCAGGTTGAAGCGGAATGGGAGAAGTCGAACAAGGATCAGCTTGATGCGCCGCTGGGTGAGCTGCTGCGCATTCGCCGTCATTTCGCTGCGCCGCCATTCGAAATGATGCCCGATGAAAGCGCCGCGCTTGAAGGCGCGCGGGCCGATAACGAAGCGTTCGATCGCTGGGCGACGCTGAACATTCGCCGCCACCGCCAGCCCGGTTATGCGATCGTCAACATCTCGCTCAAGCCGATCGGCAAGCCGCCGGGCGACATCAGCGCCGATCAGATGGACGCCGTTGCTGCGATCGCCGAGCGCTATTCCTTCGATGAAATCCGCGCAACGCACGAACAAAATCTCTGCCTGCCGCATGTCAAGAAAGACGATCTGTTCGCCGTCTGGCGGGCGCTGGACGACGCCGGTCTCGCGACGGCGAATATCGGCCTTGTCAGCGACATCATCGCCTGCCCCGGGCTCGATTATTGCAATCTTGCAAACACTCGCTCCATTCCGATTGCGGCGCGCATCGCCGAGCGGTTCGCCGACCCGCGCGCCGCCGCCGATATCGGCGAACTCAAGATCAAGATTTCCGGATGTATCAACGCGTGCGGCCACCACCATGTCGGTCATATCGGCATTCTCGGCGTCGATAAGAAAGGCGAGGAATTCTACCAGATCACGCTCGGCGGATCTGGCGCGGAAGACGCCAGCATCGGCGCCATAACGGGCCGCGGC
>JAGRED010000421.1 GCA_020446725.1 Parvularculaceae bacterium
CGCGGCGGCGAAGGAAGGGGCGTTGCTTGGCATCCCGTCGGTCGCTCTCAGTCAGATGCGTTCCTACGGCGAACCGGCGAAGTGGGAGACCTCCGAGGCGCATTTGCCCGCCGTCGTCGACCGGCTGTTCGCCATGGATTGGCGGCCGGGCGTGTTCGTCAACGTCAATGTTCCGAACATCGCCGCCAATCAGATCGCAGGCGTTCTTGTCACGCGCCAGGGGCAGAGACCGCCGGGAGGATTCATCCCCGTGAGGAGGGAGGACGAGCGGCGCGTTCCCTATTTCTGGATCAAGATCATGTCGCAGCAGCCGGATCTGGTCGAGGGGACCGACCTGCATGCGGTGGCGTCGGGCGCGATATCTGTGACGCCGATGCAGATCGACATAACCTGCGGAGCCTTGCGTTCGAACCTCGAACACGTGTTTTCCAGTAGCGGTGTGGGACGCCGCATCGCCGCACGGCAAAATGCCTGAAGGAGCCCGCAAATGAGCGAAAGCGCAATCGTGCCGGCGTCTGGGCCTGCGCAGACCGGATCGCGGACCGAAGAAGTTTCGACCGTTAGGGAGAAAGACGCGATCCAGTGTGTTTTTGACGGGATCGTTTATGGGATCCGCTCGGGCCAGATGGTTCCAGGCCAGCATCTTGTTGAAGCGGACCTGACGCGCCGGTTCGGCGTCAGCAGGGGGTCGCTGCGCGAAGGGCTGAAGCGGCTTGCGGCGACGGGAATTGTGACCCTTACGCGCTATCGCGGCGCGTTTATCTCGGCGCTTGATCGCAAAGGCGTCGCCGACCTCCTTGACGTGCTTGAACCACTTTGCACGCTCGCGGCGACCCTCGCCGCTGAGAAAAAGCCGGATGGCTCGAAAGTCGCCGAGCTGCAAAAAATCGCGCAGGCTCTCTCGCGCGAAGGCGACGGTCATGGCCGGGCGACCTATCTCGAAATGCGGCGCCGATTTTACGACCTTCTGATCGAAATCGGCGGCAATACCGAACTCAAGAATGTCATACCGCTGGCGCGGACGGATCTTTTCCGTGCGCAATTCGACACAGTGCAGACAAAAGAGCAGCGCCGGCTTCATGCCAGCGGCTATAGCAAAATTGCCGAAGCAGTCGCCGAGGGCGATCCCGCCAAAGCCTCGCGCGCTGTGAAAAAGCACTTCGTATCGACTCGCAAGACCTTGGTTGAGCTGCCTGAGCACGCGTTTTCAGCTAGCCATGGGTCAAGATCGTGACGCAGGACATTGCGTCCTCGACGCTGTAAAAGCCGCCGCTGTTTTCAGCGAGCGCGATCCGCGCGCCTTCAACCTGCCGTCCGCCGCAGCGCCCGCGCAGCTGAGATACGAGTTCGTAAATTTGCGCGAGCCCGGTGGCGCCGAGCGGATGGCCTTTCGACACAAGGCCGCCAGAAACATTGACCGGCGTTCGCCCGCCGAGCGAAAGCGCGCCGCTTCTCGCATCCGCGCCGGCTTCGCCCGGACGCGACAGGCCGAGCGCCTCGACTTGGATGACTTCGCCGGACGAACTTGCATCATGAACTTCCGCCAGATCGACGTCCTTGGGGCCGATGCCGGCGTCCTCAAAGGCGCGCGCGGAAACAAGGCGCGTCACATGGCGTGAATAGTCGGCGGCGTCACGATCCTGACCTGTCAACGACCGCGCTGAGAGGATTCGAACCGGCGCTGCGCCGGCAAAGCGCTTTCTTGCATCTGATGCGCAAACAAGAGCGGCCGCGGCGCCGTCGCTGATCGGCGCGCACATCGGCGCCGTGAGCGGCCAGGCGACAGGCGGCGCGGCCAGTACTTCCTCGATCGTCATGGGATTGCGGTACTGCGACAGTGAATTGTGCTGAGAGTGAACGTGGTTCTTTGCGCTCACCGCGGCGAAGTCGCGCGCCGTCGTTCCATAAGTCGCCATGTGGAGCCGGGCCTGCGCCGCATAAGCCTCCATCAGGACGTTCGGTCCCTGCGTTTCACAACCCGGCGGAACCGGAGCAAGGCGGCTGCCGGTCAGTTCAATATACCGCCGCGCGACTTCGACGTCGTTCGGCTGCTGGAACACCGCAAAACGCTTCACGCGATCTTCGACATAAAGCTTCTCGACGCCGACAGCGAGAACAACATCGGCGATTCCGGACCGGATAAGATCGAAGGCGAGATGCAGCGCCATCGTGCCGCTGGCGCACGCGGCCTCGACATGAAACGCGCGCACGCCTTTGACGCCAAGAGGCCGCAGCGCATATTCGCCGGGAATTGACATTTCGCCGGCGACAAATCCCTGCACCACATTCGCATAGATCGTCGTGTCAAGCGCGTCGGCGTCGGCTCCGGCGTCAGCCAGCGCCATGCGCACCGCCGCCTGGGCGAGTTCCGTATGCGATTTGTCGACATGGCGGCCGAACGGCGTCATGCCGACGCCTATGATGTCGACCGCGCGCATCAGATCGTTCTCCCGGCCGACCGCCAGTAGGGCTTGCGCAGTTCCGCTCTTGATACTTTTCCGGCGTTGGTGCGCGGCAAGCTGTCGATGAATTGAATCTGTTTGGGGGCCTTGACCGGACCAAGCCGCCCCCGCGCATGCGCCATCAGCGCGTCACGGTCGGGCCGAGCGACGCCGGCGCGGCACTCGACGACCGCCATGACGAGTTCGCCCCATTTTTCGTCGGGGACGCCGAAGACGGCGCAGTCCTGAACCGCCGGATGGGATTGCAGCGCCTGTTCGACCTCGGCCGGATAAATGTTGAACCCGCCGGAGATGATCATGTCCTTCTTGCGATCGACAATATGAAACCAGCCGTCAGCGTCACGAAAACCGATATCGCCGGTATGATGCCAGCCGAAACGCGACGCCGCCA
>JAGRED010000422.1 GCA_020446725.1 Parvularculaceae bacterium
GCCGACCGCGATCACCCAGTCGCCGACGCGCAAATTAACATCGTCCGCAAACTGAACGAACGCCTGGCCTTTCGGCAGGTCGACTTTCAACACCGCAAGATCGGTCAACGGATCGGTGCCGACGAGTTTCGCAGGAATCTCTTTTCCGTTCGCGAGGCGGATCCTGATGTCGTCCGCGCCTTCAACGACGTGATTATTGGTGACGACATGGCCGGCCGTGTCGATGAAGAAGCCCGACCCTTGCGCTTCCGCGCGCTGCACGCCGCCGTCAAAATCGTCGCCGCCCTGGCCGTTGTCCGGCGTGCCGAAGCGGAACCCGAAAAAGTCCTGCAACGCTTCGGGCACGCGCGGCTGTTCAACTTCGCGTTCGACGAGAACGCTGACGACCGCCGGCGATACGCGCTCGACAAGATCGGCGAAGGAGAGCGATCCGTCCGCCGCGGCCGGCGGCGGCGCGACGAGGCGCGGCGCCTGCGCATTCGCGCCGGGCGAGAGCATCATCGCCGCGGCGGCGGCGAATACGGTCGCCGCAGCGGCGCCGGTCAACAATCCGTTTCTGAAACCTTTAGTCTTCAACTGGTCCATTTTCGTCCCTTACGCTGGCTTTATGCGCCGCCCGTCTGGTCATGATGACATACGCCTGACTCCCGGGAAGATAGGTGCGGCATGACGGCGGAATCCCGGCGGCGCGAATTAAAATTTGTCAATGATTTAGGGCCGTTATGTGGCGTTTCAATCCTCCGCATCAAGAAGCTGCGAGCGAATTGTCGCGCCTTCGGACAAAATCCGGTGAACGGGGCACCGGTCGGCGATTTCGACGAGGCGCGCGCGCTGTTCCGGTGAGAGCGGCCCGGTCAGCGTGATTTCCTTTTCGAAAGCGCGCGTCGCATGGGCGTCGGCGCCTTCGGCGCGACGGACATCAATCGCCGCGCCGTCGAGCGTCCAGCCTTTTCGTTTCGCATACATGCGCATCGTCATGACGCCGCAGGCGGCGAGCGCGCCTTCAAGCGTGCGCGTCGGATTGGGCCCTAACCCGTCGCCGCCTTCATGGGTTTGCGCGTCGATGACGAACGGAAAGCCGTCGATCGAAAGCGCCACCGCGAGATCCTTGCCGGGAATGGTTTCGCCGCGCGCGCCGCCCGGAACGACGGCGACGGCGTCCGGCTGGTCAGGGGCCGGCGCGTCGATGTAGCGCGCGGCCCAGGCGGCGATGACGCCGGCGGCGTAGTGCGCGTCCGCCGGATCGCTGAGGAGGTGATCGGCGGCGTCGAGGCTGACGAAACTCTTCGGATGTTTCGCCGCGAGAAAAAGACGGCTCGCATTTTCAACGCCGACCGTGCGGTCGAGCGGCGCATGCAAAATCAGGAACGGACGCGCGAGTTTTCCCGCCGCACCAAGAACATCGGCGCGCTCGATATCATCGAGAAACTGCTTCTTGATCGTGAAAGGCCTTCCCGCAAGCGGCACTTCAGCCGCGCCTTCGCGCACGATTTCCTCCCGCTTGTCGCCGAAATTTTTTGCGACATGCGCAGCTTCCGCCGGCGCCCCGATGACGGCGACGCCTTTCACTTCCGGCATCATCGTCGCCGCGACAATCGCCGCCGCGCCGCCGAGCGAGTGGCCGATCAGGATTTTCGGCGCCTCGAATTCGCGGCGCAGGTAATCGGCGGCGGAAACGAGATCCTCGACATTGGAGGAAAAATTCGTGTCGCCGAATTCCCCTTCCGATGCGCCAAGACCGGTGAAGTCGAAACGCAGCACCGCAAAGCCCTGACCGCGCAGCGACCGCGCAATTTCGCGCGCCGCGCGAATGTCCTTCGAACAGGAAAAACAATGCGCGAAAAGCGCGTAAGCGCGCGGTCGCCCGCGCGGCAGTTCGAGCGCGCCGGCGAGGTTGACGCCCTCACGCGCAGCGAATGCGGTTTTCTTCGTTTCTTCAGCCATCAGTCTCCCTCGGGTCATCCACACGCGGCGATCATTCGCGTCCCGCCGACGGGGGTCCACCCGCCTCGCACGCAACGCATCGCAATTCAGTTCACAAATACGCGCGCCGCCACGGCGCCTTACGCCGAAAGGGCGGCCGCCTTCGCCCGTTCGGCCAACAGCGCGATCTTGTCCGCCGACAGAAGCGGCGCGGCGGCGCGCAGCACCGCCTCCATCCGCTTCAACGCCGCCTTGCGACGATCGCCTTCGGCGGCGCGAATTTCCGCAACGAGATCGCCCGCATAACGCTGCGTCTCGGCGCAGGCGTCTTCAACGATCGCAGCAACCGCGTCGCCGCGCGCAAGACCTTCCCCGAGCGCGGGAACGCCGGCGAGAAAGACCGCCGACTTCCGCGCGGCGATTTCATCGCGCAGATCGACCGACCGTGCGATATCCGGCCGCAGCGCCATCAGCCGCGAGGAACCGCCGGCGTGACGGGTCGGCAGGAACCGCCGCACGGCCGACAAGGAGCATTCTGAAAACCGCGTGAGCGCATCGGCGGCGATATCGCGGCTCGCCTCGATCCGGTTGACGAAGGCGGCGTCGCCTTCCCTTTCAGCGGCCCGCGCAAGGCCGGCGGCGAGCGATCCGAACCGTTCGAACCGTTCCGCAATTCCATCCGTATCCGGATCATCATCCGCCGCGCGTTCGAGCGCGCGCGCAAGACTTTCAAGATCGTCGAACGCCGCTTCCGCGATGAAGCTCGCATCGGCCGCCGCGTCAGGGATCGCGTCGTCCTCGATTTTCGAAAAGTGAAAATACAAGGGCAGCGCATCCTCGATCGCCGCCATGCGCGCAGCGATCGCGAGCGGCACATAGGGCGCGGCCTGCGGCGCGGCCCGGACGCAGGCCGCGTATATGCGCCGCGCATTATAGAAATCTTCTTCCGTCAACGCCGCGAGCGGGCGCGGGAAAACCGCCTGCACGGTTTTGAGATAACGGACGGCCGGCAGCAGGAAATTGATTTCCGCCAGGTCGTGCAACGCCGCGGCGCCGCGCTTGTCAGGACATTTCTCGCCGCCTGCGCTGAGGCGCGCGGAAAGATCGGCGCGGAAGATGACGTCATTTTCCGCGTGCTCGATAAGGCGCGAGAACCCGGCGCCCGCCGCCGCATGCAGCGCATCTTCGAACGGCGAAAGCTTTATCTCGCCCCGCGCGATCGCCGCATCGAGCGCGCGCGCCGCATCCGCCGCCTCCACGCAGGCCGGGTCTTCCTCGATCAGCGACCAGATGGCCGATAGCGATGCGCGATCGATGCGCGCGCGGCGCTTCCTTCCCTTGCGGCCGGAGACGAAGAAATCCTCAAACGGCGCGAAAAAAAGCCGGCGCGCGCTCGCGCGTCGCTGGGGAAAGGGCGCGCCGTCCGACACGAGCCGCGTACGAAGAAAAGCAAGCACCGTCGCCGCCGGAAGACCGCCGGCGCCCGCGCCGCCGCCGCTTTCAAGCGCAGCGAAAAGCTTCGCGGCCGCCGCCGGCGCCAATCCGCTCAGGAATGATTCAAGGCGCTCCCATTTGCGCGAAGGGACGTCGCCATGCGCAGGACCCGCGGTTTCGAGGAGATCGTTCATCAGCGTGCGCGAGGTTACGAGACGGCC
>JAGRED010000423.1 GCA_020446725.1 Parvularculaceae bacterium
CTCCGTATAAGTCAGCGGCGAGTGGTCGGTGTCGTCGGCGAAATTTGAATTTTGTTCGCGGTAGGCGGTGACGGATTTGATCGAGAAATTGTCGCTGAATTCCTTTTCCATCGTCAGCGACGCGCCGAACATATCAAAATTGCTGAAATTCGGTCCTGTTCCCTGGGATACGAATTCCGGCGAGAGAAAGCGCGTGTCCATCTGGACGCCCGGTCCGTAAGTCGGCGCAACGAGCGCATTCCATAGCCCGAGCAGAGCGTTGGACGGGTCTAGCGGGCGCACGTCGATCAGTTCGGCGGCGATGCTCGATTCACGTTTGCTCGTCTGATCGACCGACAGATCGACAGTGAAGCTTTCGCTCGGCGTCCAGCGCGCCTGCAGCCTTCCGAACAGGCTGTCGACTTCGCCCGTGTCGTCGCCGGCGTTGATCCGGCTCACATAGCCATCCTGCTTGCGCAACGAACCTGACAGACGAACCGCCAGCACGTCTTCAATGAGCGGAACGCTAATTGCGCCTTTGACGTCGAGGCGGTCGCGGCTGCCGGTTCCCGCCTCGATGCTTCCTTCAAGCTCATTGGTCGGCTTCTTCGACGTTACGGTTATCGCGCCGCCGATCGTGTTCTTGCCGAAGAGCGTTCCTTGCGGTCCGCGAAGGACTTCGATGCGTTCAATGTCCACCAGGTCCATTACGACGCCGGTGGCCCGCGGAAAATAGACGCCGTCAACGTAAAGGCCGACGCCCGGATCTGATGAGAACAAGAAGTCCTGCTGACCGATGCCGCGAATGAATACCTGCCCGTTCGCCGAACCCCCGGTGCTTCCCGTGCCCGCGTCGAGCACAAGATTGGGAACGATCTGCGATATATTCGAGAGATCCTTGAAGTTGCGGCTCGAAATGAGCGCATCCGATACGGCCGTAACGGCGATCGGCGTATCGACGAGGCGCTCTTCGCGCTTGCGCGCAGTGACAATGATCTGATCGGCGGTTTCGGCGCGCGTTTGCGCTGAAACGGGCGTCGACCAAGCCGCGATTGCGGACGCAGCAACGCTCGCTGCAAGCGCCGATTGAATCGGCTTCGTCATGCTGGGCTTTTTCTTCGACATGTCAGCCTCTTTCGCCCGACTGCCGCCCGCCGTCGCTCCCCACGGCGCGGTTCGGGGCCCCTCTCTGCCGGAGGACGCAGTCCTCCATCGGCCTGAACTTACGGCGCGCGAGCGGGCGTTTCTTGGATGGAATTCAGATTGCGGTGAAGCTTGACTGGAACGCCTTCGGCGTGAAGCCGTAGCGCCGCTTGAAATGCCGGTTGAGATGGCTTTGGTCCGAAAATCCGCTGGAAATTGCAACCTCGCAAAGGGGCGTACGCCGCCCCTGAATGAGGCTGCGCGCGCGATCGACGCGTAGCGCAATCTGGAACTGGTGCGGTGAAAGACCTGTTCCGTCCTTAAACAGAGCAATGAAATATCGCATGTTGAGCCCGACTTCCGCGGCGATGTCAGCGACTGCAGGCTCTTCGTTGATCGAGGCGGACAAGGCTTCGCGCGCGCGAATCACCGCGGGGTGCCAATAAGCGTTTTCAAGGCGGGATGCGGCGATATCGGTCGGCGCCCGAAGGATCGCCGCCACCAACTGCGAGGCTAGGTTTTCGACTTCCTCGCGATCATTCGTCCTTGCGATGCCGTCGAGAAAAACCGGAAGCGACGTCGCGAGGGCCGTCTCGCGCGTCACGAAAAACGGCTCCCTGCTAAACCGCGCGCCTGTGGAAAGAAGCCGCTGAGACGTTGCAGCGAAAATCGGCGTCGGAATGTGAATGAGCGTCGACGTGCAAAACGATCCGCTGGGCACGTAAGTGCTGTGAAGCTCATTCGGCGCAAGCACGCAGATATCGCCGGCCTGCAGCTCGTAAGTGACGCCCCGGCAGGTTACGCCGACCCGCCCTGCATGATTCCAGATTATTTCGGTGCAATCGTGAAGATGGAATGGATAATCATGCGCATGTTCGCGCGCCGCAATGACGCTCAGCGCGGGCAGCGCCGGCGCCTCCCAGAAGCGAAATCCAGCCTGCCCCTTTGACGGGATCCAATTCCGATCTGTCGCGTCTGCGTTCTCCACGCCCGCTCCGGTTCCGCGCACGCCCCTTCGCGCAGGATAGCACAATACCGCCTCGCGCAAATCATCTCGCGAAGCGTTTCGGCGCGTGGCGGCTACAGCTCCCCGCGCGCGTGAAGCCAATCGCGCATTTCCGCAATGCAGCGTCGCCACGGCTTTGCCCGATAGCCTAGTTCCTGCTGGGCCTTCGTTGTCGCGCATGCGAGCTTTTGAGACATGAGCGCAGCCATTTCCGGCGTCATGTCGGGTTCCTTTCCCGTAAAACGCGAAACGAGCCCCGACAGCGCGCCGACGAAAGCGAGCATATTCGGCCCGACCGTCGGCGCCGTCAGACCAACGCCGGAAAGGCTCGCCGCTTCGCGAATCAACTCGGCGAAACTGACCGTGTCGCCGGTAAGAATATAGTTTTCCCCGCATCTGCCGCGTTCATAGGCGCTGATGAGCGCGGCGGCGACGTCATCGATATGATTGACGACGACATCGCCGGACGGCAGCGCCTTCATCGCGCCGCTTTTGATCTGACGAAAAATCATCGCCCAGCCGGTGCGAATGCCAGGTCCCATGACAGCGCAGGGATTGACGATGACGGCGTCAAGACCTCGCCGGACGCCGTCCCGGACTTCCTCTTCCGCCAGTCATTTCGTGCGGTCATAGCCGACATGCGAAGC
>JAGRED010000424.1 GCA_020446725.1 Parvularculaceae bacterium
GCGGAGGAATATCGCGTCGGCGGCACCTGCGTCATTCGCGGCTGCATCCCGAAAAAGCTCTTCGTCTACGCTTCCGAATTCGGCCACATGTTTCATGAAGCGAAAGCCTATGGCTGGACGACCGGGAAGGATGGCGGCGGCAAGCCGCATTTCGACTGGGAAACGCTCGTCGCCAACAAGGACGCCGAAATCGACCGCCTGAACGGCGTCTATGTGCGCAACCTCAACAACGCCGGCGTCGACATCATCGAAAGCCGCGCGGTTCTGAAGGATGCGCATACGGTTCATCTGACAAAGGAAAATCGCGACGTCACCGCCGATAAAATCCTCATTGCGACCGGCGGCGCGCCGTGGACGGACATGTCCATTCCCGGTCACGAACTCGCCGTCACCTCGAACGAGGCGTTTCATCTCGAAAAATTTCCAAAGCGCGTCGTCATCGCCGGCGGCGGCTATATCGCCATCGAATTCGCCTGCATTTTCCAGGGCCTCGGCGCGGAGACGACGCTCGTCTATCGCGGCGAAGACGTGCTGCGCTATTTCGACCGAGACATTTCCGTTCAGGTTCATCGGGAAATGCAGCGTCTCGGCGTGCGGGTGATGACGAGCGCGGTCTTTACGAAGATCGAGGATATCGGCGGCGGCGCGCGGCGCGTTCATCTCAACACGGACGCGCATATCGACACGGACCTCGTTTTCTGGGCGGTCGGCCGCAAGCCTTATACGCAAGGGCTGGGGCTTGAAGCCGCCGGCGTCGCGCTCGGCAAGGACGGCGCGGTCATCGTCGATGAATGGAACCGCACCAATGTCCAGAATATCTTCGCCGTCGGCGACGTGACGGATCGCGTGCAATTGACGCCCGTCGCGATCCGCGAAGGCGCAGCGTTCGCTGAAACGGAATTTCACGACAATCCGACAAAGGTCGATTACGACTTCATCCCGAAAGCCGTCTTCTCCCAGCCGCCTGTCGGTTCCGTCGGCTATTCGGAAGGCGAGGCGCGGCGGAAATTCGGCGCGGTCGATATCTACAAGTCTGATTTCCGTCCGATGAAAAACACCCTGTCGGGGTCTGAAGCGCGCACCTTCATGAAGCTTGTCGTCGATGCGGCGTCCGACAAGGTCGTCGGCGTTCACATTGTCGGCGAAGGCGCGCCGGAAATGATCCAGTGCCTCGCCATCGCCGTCAAAGCCGGCCTGACGAAGAAGGATTTCGACGACACGACGGCGCTTCATCCGACTTCGGCGGAAGAACTCGTCCTCATGCGGACGAAATGGACGGAGGCGATGTAGGCCTTCGTCCAGCCGGCGTCCGGCCGACTTCCAGTCTTTCAATGAGTCTTGCGAGTGAGCGCCCGCTCAGCGCGCGTTAACCATATAGCGCCTTGATTTCGCGCGGCTTTGCAAAGTTATCCCCCTACTTATCCCACACCTTCCCGCCTGCCCTATGATCTTCGTCGTCCGGGACCGGCGCCGTTCGACGCTGCCGCGCATCCGGGATGGCGAGCGAAGGAAAGGAGGATGCGCGTGGAAACGACGA
>JAGRED010000425.1 GCA_020446725.1 Parvularculaceae bacterium
TGCTTTTGAGTATGTCGACAGCGGGAAAACGGCCCCTCTCTGCGATTTTGCGGTCAAGCACCACATGCCCGTCGAGTATGGCGCGCGCAGCGTCCGCGATCGGTTCGTCGTGATCGTCGCCTTCGACCAGCACGGTGAAAACGCCCGTCACCGCGCCAGCGCCAGGCCCGCCGGATCCAGCGCGTTCAAGAAGCTTCGGAAGAAGAGAAAAGACGGACGGCGTGTAGCCTTTCGCGGTTGGCGGCTCGCCGGCCGCAAGGCCGATCTCGCGTTGCGCAGCTGCGACCCGCGTCAGCGAATCCATCAGGCACAAGACATGGCGCCCGCGATCGCGAAAATATTCGCCAAGCGTGAGCGACAGGAACGCCGCCTCGCGCCGCATCATGGCGGGTTCATCCGACGTCGCCACAACGACGACTGACCGCGCAAGGCCTTCCGATCCAAGATTGTCCTCAATAAATTCACGCACTTCACGACCGCGCTCGCCGATCAGGGCGATGATGGAAACATCGCAGGCCGCATTGCGGGCGATCATGGAAAGCAGCATCGACTTGCCGACCCCCGAGCCGGAGAAAATCCCGAGCCGCTGTCCGGCGCGCGCCGGGCAAAAAACATCGAGCGCCCGGACGCCGAAATCGACTGGATCGCCGAGCCGCTCGCGCAGCGCCGCAGGCGGCGGCGATGCCCGCAATTCACAGGATCTAGACCCCGAAACGATCGGCCCCTTGCCGTCGACGGGGCGTCCTAACGCATCGACGACGCGGCCGAGCCAGGCGTCGGAAGGACGAATGGACGAGGCGCCCGATCGGAATGACACGCGCGCACCCCGGCGCACGCCCTCGACAGGCCCGAACGGCAGACATGTCGCCGCGCCCCGGCTGACGCCCACCACTTCCGCTGAAAGGGACGCCATATCAGTTTCGATATCGACACGAGTTCCGACTTCAAGGGCGCCGAGCCTGTCTTCAACTTTGATCGCAAGATCGCTGACACTGTCTACGGCGCCGAATAGCGAAGTCGGCCCATGGCGCCGCATGAGCTTTCTGACGTTCTCCGCCCGTTGAACCGCCGCGCCGGCCATTACCCCTCAACCGAACTGAAGGCGTCGCAACGCCTGCCCATACCGGAAAATTTGACGCGAGGACCTTAACGCGCAGGCATTTAAGCTCGCGTAAACTCGTGAATCATCCTACGCGGGCTTTGGCGGTCGGCGATTAACAAGCCCTTCGTTTTCAAGGGATTTGCGCCTCCGGCGAGTAACAAACCTTGTCCACGGCTTAACAGATGCGTGAAAGCTGCGCGCATTTGTCGGGCGGCGTTAACCTTTATGAAAGCAAATCAACCTAAATCTGGTTAAGGCAATACGAAAAATGCGCGCGCCGTCAGGGGCGACGTCGCGACGATAAAGGAGAGCGGGCAATGCGGGTTTTGCTGATTGAAGATGACGGCGCCACCGCCCAGAGCATCGAGTTGATGCTGAAGTCTGACGGCTTCAACGTCTATACGACCGATCTCGGTGAAGAAGGCGTCGATCTCGGCAAGGTCTATGACTACGATATCATCCTTCTTGATCTGAACCTCCCCGACATGACCGGCTTTGATGTGTTGAAGTCGCTGCGCGTCGCCAAGGTCAACACGCCGATCCTTATCCTGACCGGCCAGGGGGACATCGAAACGAAAGTCCGCGGCCTCGGTTTCGGCGCCGACGATTACATGACAAAGCCGTTCCACAAGGACGAGCTTGTCGCACGCATCCACGCAATCGTGCGCCGGTCAAAAGGTCATTCGCAGTCGGTCATCACGACCGGCAACCTGACGGTCAATCTCGACGCCAAGACGGTCGAGGTCGCCGGCCAGCGCGTCCACCTTACCGGCAAGGAATACCAGATGCTGGAGCTTCTTTCCCTCCGCAAGGGAACGACGCTGACCAAGGAAATGTTCCTTAACCATCTTTACGGCGGCATGGACGAGCCGGAACTGAAGATCATCGACGTCTTCATCTGCAAGCTGAGGAAGAAACTCGCTGCAGCGACGGAAGGCGATCATTACATCGAAACCGTCTGGGGCCGCGGCTATGTGCTGCGCGATCCCGCGGAAGAAAAAGCGGCCTGACGGCCCGCAAACAGGTCGGAATTCAAAACGCCCCCGTCACCGGGGGCGTTTTTTTTGTTTTAACCTCTACGCTTATCCTCCCGTTAACGCCGCGCGCATAATTTTAGCCGTTGCCGCCTGGGCGGGCGGTGCCTTTCGTCGATGGAGGCGGCATTGGGAAAATTATCAGATTCAATTCTCGGCTTTATCGCCGACCGTCGCGGCAACATCGCGATGATGTTCGGCCTCATGATGTTCGTCATCATCGGGGCGGCGGGCATTGGCCTCGACGTTCAGCGATCGAACGTCATACGCGCGGAAGTCGCGGAGGCGTCCGATGCGGCGCTCATCGCCGCCGTTCGCTACAAAAGCGGCCATCCGAACGCCGACATGACGAAATTGACCGAAGTCGCGCGAAGAATCTTCGACGACGGGATCAAGTCAAAATCAGCCTTGAAGATTGACGACTTCGCCGTGAGTTTTGATGCGGTTTCCGAGTCTTTCGCGCTCAACGTCCGCGGAACCATTGATACGCTTCTGATGGGCGTGCTCGGCCATCAGTTCGTCGATCTCGATTCCCGTTCCGAAGCGAAGCTCGGCAAGCCGCCGCTCCTCGAGGTCGCGCTGGCGCTCGACGTCACCGGATCAATGAATCAGAAGGGCAAGATCTCGACGATGCGCACCGCCGCGCAGGATCTCGTCAAGACTTTGTTCGAGGCCAAGGATGCCGACGTCAAGATCGGCGTCGTTCCATTCGCCCAATATGTGAGCATCGGAACCGACTACAAGGCGGAAAGCTGGCTGATCAATCCGGGGGGCGCCTGGAAGGGCTGCATCGGATCGCGCAATTATCCGTACAATACGCTCGATTCAGATTACGCGGTCTTCAAATTGCCGGGCCTTAACGGCGTCGCTTGCCCCGATTCAATCATGCCGTTGTCGAATAATGCGGGCGATCTCGACACGAAAATCGCCAGCCTGAAACCGGGCGGCTGGACATATATTCCGGCCGGACTGACCGGCGGCTGGATGCTGCTGACGCCGAACGCGCCATTTTCGGAAGCGCTGACCTTCGAGACATTGCATGAAAAACGCGGCACGAAAGCGTTGATCCTGATGACGGACGGCGAGAACACCCGCGCGCCGGATTATCCGACGCATAACAGCACAAGCGAACCGCTCGCCAACCAGCTGACGGAAGAAATTTGCGTCAACATCAAAAAACAGGACATCGTCATCTATACGATCGCCTTTGATGTCACCGACACGGTGATCAAAGACATTCTTTCAGGTTGCGCGACGACGACATCGCATTATTTCGACGCCGCCGACTCTGAAGCGCTCATCTCCGCCTTCGCGTCGATCGCCAACAGCCTGAGGAATATCAGCCTTTCGAAATAACGCGCTGGACTTCTTCCTGGAAAATCGCAAGCGCGCGGTCGCGCGCCGGAAAATCCTCCGCGATCCAGCGCGCTTCGGCCACCTTGAGAATGGCGGCGATCGCCGGTCCTTCCGGCACGCCCGCCGCCAGCGCATCCTTGCCGGCGAAAGGCAGCCTTGGCGGCGTCCAGCGATCCGGCAGAACCGAAAGGTTTTCAAATTTTGGATCGCGGCCGTCAGGCGCAGCGCTCGCCGCCAGATGTTGCGCTTCCGCCAGCAGGCAGGCGTCGCGCCAGCCGTCCACACCGACGCGATAAAGCAAGGCGCGCGCAGATCGTTCATCAAGCGCACGATCGACAAGCCCCGCATGATTGACGGCCGCGCGGCGGCGTTTGCTTTGGACGTTTGAAAGTCTGAGGCGCGCATCGACGCCTTCCCCCGCCGCGCCAAA
>JAGRED010000426.1 GCA_020446725.1 Parvularculaceae bacterium
AGCAATGCAACGAGTGATCGCCTGACGAACCCACCAGGTGGCATAGGTCCAGAATTTGTAGCCGCGGCGATACTCGAATTTCTCCACCTCCTTCATCAGGCCGATATTGCCTTCCTGAATGAGGTCGAGGAACTGAAGCCCGCGGTTCGTGTATTTCTTCGCGATCGAGATGACGAGGCGGAGGTTCGCCTCGACCATTTCCTTCTTCGCGATGCGCGCCTCGCGCTCGCCTTTCTGCACCGTCTGCACGATGCGGCGGAAATCCTTGACGGTGAGGCCCGTCTCCGTCGACAGCTTGCCGATCTCCTCGCGGATGACGGTGATCTGCCTTTCGCCCTTGGCGGTGAAGTTCTTCCAGCCCTTGCCGGTCTTCTCGGCGAGCCGCTCAAGCCAGTCCGGATCAAGCTCGTGGCCGAGATATTCGTTGAGGAACTCGCGGCGGTTGACGCCGTAATTGTCGGCGAGACGGACGAGTTTTCCCTCAAGCGCCATCAGGCGGCGGTTGATGTCGTAAAGCTGCTCGACGAGCGCCTCAATGCGCTGGTTGTTGAGGCGAACCGAACGGACGCGCTCAACGATGTCCTTTTGCAGTTTCTTGAAGCGCTTGCCCTGCGAGGATGAAAGTTCAGAGCCTTTCAGCTCCTCCTCGATCATGATGTCCTGAAGCCGGCGCAGCTTCTTGTAGTCTTCCGAAATCGCGTCGAACGTCTCCATGACGCCGTCGCGAAGCTCCGCTTCCATCGCCGAGAGCGACAGGGCGCCTTCATCGAATTCGTCCTCGTCTTCCTCGTTCGTTCCTTCTTCGAGCTTTTCAGCCTCCTCGCGCTGGACGCGCGCGGCGATTTCCGGCTGCGTCATGTCCGGGCGCGCTTCGGGTCCGCCGCCATAGGTCGCGTCGAGATCGATAATGTCGCGCAGGAGAACGCGCCCGTCGCGAAGTTCGTCGCGCCAGACCGTGATCGCCTCGAAGGTGAGCGAGCTTTCGCAAAGCGCGCGGATCATCGTCTCGCGGCCCGCCTCGATGCGTTTGGCGATGGCGATTTCGCCCTCGCGCGAGAGAAGCTCGACCGAGCCCATCTCCCGCAGATACATGCGCACCGGGTCGTCGGTGCGGTCGGCCGACGAAGACGTGTTGCCGGTCGTGACGCCTTTTTCTTCTTTCTTGGCGACCGCGCGCGACGGGCCTTCGTCCTCTTCGGCGCTGTCGTCGCCGGAATCGCCTTCCGGCTCTTCGTCTTCCTCGTCATGTTCGACGACGTTGATGCCCATTTCGGAAAGCTGCGCCATCACGTCTTCGATCTGCTCGGAGGAAAATTCCGCCGAAGGAAGGATCGAGTTCAGCTCGTCATAGGTGACATAGCCGCGCGCCTTCGCGCCCTTGATCAGTTTTTTGACCTCGGCGTCCGTGAGATCGAGGATCGGACCGTCCGACTGTTCGGTTTCCGGCGCTTCCTTTTCGGCCTTCTTCGCCATTCGCTGCTCGCTTTTCCGTTCGGCGCCGCCGCGCCATTAATTCTTGAAGGGCTTCGCGCCCCGTTTCGCCGCCACGCTTTCGCGCATCCTGCGCAGCCGCTCGTCCACTTCGCCCGGTTTGACCTCGCCGTCGGCCTCGCCCCGTGACGAAAAGTCGCCTGAATTGACCCGCTCCTCGCGCGCAAGGACCGCAGATTTCCAGACTTCCTCTCCGTCAGAAAAAATCTGAGATGCCGAAGCCGCCACCTCCCGCGTCGCCGAGGTGGCGAGCAGGTGGTGACGCAGGGCGTCCTTCCAGCCCCAATCCGCGTCGTCCAACTCAGCGCCCGGCCTTAGGAATCTTTGAATAATCAGCGTCTCGTCAGAGAGAATGCGCTGCAATGTCCCGGCCGCGGGCGTTTGGTGCAGATGAGCCTTGAGCCCTGCGCTGTCAAGGGTCGGATCGGCGAGATCCATGCCCAATATTTGCGTCAACAGCTCATCGAGGTCCGGATTTTCGATATCGAGGCCGAGAACCGCCTCCTCCTGGCGCTGGATGATGCCCGGATGGTTGACGAGGCCGAGGATCAGCGTCCCGCCGCGGCGGAACGGGCTCAGCTCCAGCTGCTTCTGTTTGAGGCCGGGAAGCGGGCGCGCCTCATGGAAAAGCCGCTGTGATTCGTTTCGGTAGCGCCGGCGCCGCTCAAACCCCGCCCGGCTGCGCGGGATCGGCTCGCCGCCCGGAGCAGTCACCGGGCGGAAAAAATCCCGGAGGCGGTTGGCGAATTCAACGCCGTAGGCCTGGCGGACATCCTTGTCGGCGATCCCCTTTATGAGGTCGCGAAGGCGCGCGCGCAGCGCCGCGCGACGCTCGGGCGTGTCGAGCGGCGCTAATTCCGTTTCGCGCCGCCAGAGAATGTCGGCGAGCGAGCGCCGGTCGCCGAACGCGCGTTCAAAGCCGGCGGCGCCTTCCGCGCGGATCAGATCGTCCGGGTCCTGACCTTTTGGCAACAGGACGAAGGTCAGCGACTTGCCGGGCTTCAATAGCGGCAGCGCGCGATCGACGGAACGATAGGCGGCGGAGAGTCCCGCGCTGTCGCCGTCGAAGCAAAGCGCCGGCTCGTCCGACTGGCGCCAGAGCAGCGCGAGCTGGTTTTCGGTGAGCGCCGTTCCGAGCGGCGCAAGGCTCGTCTTGAAGCCCGCGCCCCAGAGCGCGATGACGTCCATATAGCCTTCGCAGACGATGAACGGCTCGCCGGATTTCGCCGAGGCTTCGCGCGCCGCGGCGTGATTGTAGAGAACATCGCCCTTGTGAAAGAGTTTCGTTTCTGGAGAGTTCAGATATTTCGCGCGCGCATCGGCGTCGAGCGCGCGCCCGCCGAAGGCGATGACGGCGTCGCGCGGCCCCAATATCGGAAACATCACGCGATTGCGGAACCGGTCGTAAGCCGCGCCGCCGTCGTCCGGCTTGATGACGAGCCCCGCATCGACAAGCGTTTCCTCAGTGAACCCCTTGTTGATGAGATAATCCCGGAGCGCCGTCCGGTCCGACGGCGCATAGCCGAGACGAAACGTTTCTATCTGTTCTTCGTCGACCTTGCGGTTTTTGAGATAATCCGTCGCCTGACGACCCGGCGCGCGGCGCAGCATCGACTGGAAGAAAACCGTCGCCGCTTCGCACGCCTCGATGAGGCCCTTTCGAAGCTCGGCCTCTTCAGCGGCTGCGGGACTTGATTTCGGAATTTCCATTCCCGCTTCGGCGGCCAATTGTTCGACCGCTTCGGGGAACGTCATTCCTTTCGTTTCCATCAGGAACTTGATGATGTCGCCATGCTGGCCGGTCGAGAAGCAGTGATAGCTCTGCCGGTTGTCGTCGACGGAAAAGGACGGCGACTTTTCCTTCTTGAACGGCGAGAGGCCCCACCAGGCGTTGCCGCGCCGTTGCAGCTTCACGCTGCGCCCGACGACATCCGACACGCGGATGCGCGTGCGCAGCTCGTCAAGAAATTCAGGCGTGAAACGGGCCATGGGCGATAGTGATAGCGGGCGAACAATCCGGATTGAAGCGGCGGCTTCCCCCACCCCGCTCACCCCGGCGAACGCCGGGCCGAACAAGCGGGCTACGGAGGGCCAGGGCCCACCGGCGCCCTAGCCCAGCGCCTTTTTCATCAGGCCGCCCGCCTTGGCGAAATCCATCGCGCCGGCATAGCGTTCCTTGAGGAGCGCCATCGACTTGCCCATGTCTTTAAGGCCGGATGCGTCGATTTCCGCGATCACGTCCTTCACCGCGGTCTCGATTTCCGCCTCGCTCATCTGGCGCGGCAGGAATTCCTTGATCACGGCCATTTCGGCGCGTTCCTGCTCGGCGAGGTCGAGCCGGCAGCCCTTTTCATAGACGGTCGCGGATTCCTCGCGCTGCTTCATCATCTTGGTGAGAATGGCGAGGATTTCGTCATCCGTGACGCCGTCGCAGCGGTCAGAGGCGCGCGCGGCGATATCCCGGTCCTTGATGGCCGCATTGATGAGGCGCAGCGTCGAAACGCGCACCTTGTCATCCCGCGCCTTCATCGAGGTCTTCAGCGCCACATCGATCTTTTCTCTCAACATCTCAGTCTCCATTTGGGGCGGACGCCAAGGCGTCAACGCTCTCCCAAAAATAGGGAAATCCCGTTTAGTCCCTTGTTTTTACTTGGAATTTTTCAGCTTTCGGTTGTTGACCGCAGGACCGGTTTCGCCTAGCTTCCGTGCAATTTGCGCACCGCACAATAATGGATTTCCGCCAGGCGCACTAGGCGCCGCGTCAAGAGATATGCCGAGATGAAGCTAAGTCAAGCGACCGCCCCCCGACCGACCGGCCTGATAGCCTTTGCGGACGGGTTCGTCCTTAAGGGAATGGGGGTCGGGGCGACCGGCGAGGCGGTCGGCGAGGTCTGTTTCAACACCGCGATGACCGGCTATCAGGAAATCCTGACGGACCCCTCCTACGCCGCGCAGATCATCACCTTCACCTTCCCCCATATCGGCAATGTCGGGGTCAATGGCGAGGATATCGAAAACGCCTCCCCCGCCGCCGCGACGGCCGCGCGCGGCGCGATTTTCCGCTGCCCGATCACGAGCCCTTCAAACTATCGCGCGCAGCTCGACTTTCCCGCCTGGCTGAAACGGCGCGGCATTATCGGCGTCGCAGGCGTCGATACGCGCGCCCTCACCGCGCATATCCGCGAGAACGGCATGCCGCATGCGGTGATCGCGCATAATTCGGCGGGCGCTTTCGACATCGAGCAACTCGTCGCCAGAGCGCGCGCCTGGGAAGGGCTCGAAGGGCGCGATCTCGCGAAAGACGTCTCGACGCTGCAATCCTATGCGCACGCCGAAACCGCCTGGCGCTGGCCGAACGGCTATGGGCGCGCGGACGGAACGGGTCCGCATGTCGTCGTCATCGACTATGGCGTGAAGCGCAACATCCTGCGCCTGCTCGCCGACAACGGCGCGCGGGTCACCGTCGTGCCGGCGACCGCAAGCTATGACGACATCATGGAAAAGAAACCCGACGGGGTCGTCCTGTCGAACGGCCCGGGCGATCCGGCCGCGACCGGCGTTCACTCCATCCCGGTCATCCGCAGGCTGATCGATGAGAAGGTGCCGACGCTCGGCATCTGCCTCGGCCACCAGATGCTGGCGCTGGCCGCCGGCGCGAAGACGGTGAAAATGGCGCAGGGCCATCACGGCGCCAATCATCCGGTCAAGGACCTTGAAACCGGCAAGGTCGAAATCGTTTCAATGAATCACGGCTTCACCGTCGACGCCGCGACTTTCCCGGACAATGTCGAGCCGACCTTCACGTCGCTTTTCGACGGCACCAATTCCGGCATCCGCCTGAAAAACGCGCCGGCCTTTTCAGTCCAGCACCACCCTGAGGCCTCGCCCGGCCCGCAGGACTCGTTCGGCGTCTTCAAGAAATTCGTGGACGGCCTTGCGAATGCGCGTAGTTAATCAGTTTGAATTTAAATTGATTAAAGAGCAATGCCTCATTGCCTTATTGCGTACGGATGGTCGCGTGAATGTTGAAAATGAATATTCTGGTCCATCAATCCGTATCGAGATTGATGGTATCGATCCACAGGTAATTCAAGAAGCGCTTTTAAGGTTAAAGATCGAGGGCTTTGTCGATTATAAATTTGATTTACAACAATACGCACACATTACCGCTCAGGGCAAAAAGCATATAGCCAAAATCGATAACAACTCACATTCTCTGTCCTATAAATATCGTGTTTCGAGCGAAAATCCGGATGTCGAACGGAAAAACCTGGAAACGTTTTTGATTCATGTAACAAATTCTAATTTTTTGCCGCATGGTGACGCCAATCCCGCTTTAGGGCCAAGTTTGTTGGGCGGACCAATTTTAGGTGACCCGGTCTTCGCATCGCCGCCAGCGACTATGGCTGGGGCAACAATGAGTTTGCCATTTTTTCAAGATGGATTCGTTTCCGCATCAGATCGATACGTTAGCGTTCGCGACAATCAGGAACCCTTTGATAAACTGGAAAAATCACTCGACGACATATTGTCTGAATTTGCGAAAGATCACGGAAAAAGCAACGTTCTGAATTGCTATGAAGCTGAAATCCTAAATACCGAAATTCGTGCTGTAAAAGCTCAGATAAATTATGGCCTTGTCGCCAAAGAACAAATCAAAAAACGCCTTCTCCCCGCGTTACATAATGCCGAAGCCGTCTTGTCCGAATATCCAACGCTAATAAACGCAATTCAGGCCGCTATTGGATTTGTCCTTCTGGTCCTAAGCCTTTTCTAGCTGCATCGGAGGTTAATATGCGGCACCTGCGGACCAAATCAAAACTCGTATTATCTCAGCAACTCGATATTGCTTCATTCTCGCGCTCATCCCGGCGAAAGCCGGGATCCATTGGCGCCAACATGCTGTCGCGCAATTCTGGATCCCGGCTTTCGCCGGGATGAGCGGAAATTTTTCTGCCGGTCAGTCGATATATTTACGAATTACTTAAATCGCGTCGCGTAATCGCCGATCAGTTTTGTAAACACCGACCAGAAACCGGGCGCTGGCGTCGTCGTCAGAAAGACGCCGAGAATGTCGAGATGGCCACGCCAGCCGCTTGCGACGTCAATCATCGCTTCAGCGGAAAGCGCAAACCCGCAATTTCGGATCAGGTGCCCCGCCTACGCGATGAAACGTTGAGCGCAGCGGTTACATTGCTGACGCCGCTGCGTTACCCGACGATGACGGCCCGCATCAGGGCGGGCGACGTATGGGAGCCCACCAGCAAAATGAAGACACGACACTTTCGCGCGGAGAACCTGCGATCAATCTCCATGCTTCTCGCCGCCGCTTCGGTTCTCCTGTTCGCGGGGGCTGAGGCGAATGACGAAAAGCGCTGGACGGCGGAA
>JAGRED010000427.1 GCA_020446725.1 Parvularculaceae bacterium
CGCCTTAAGAATATCCTGAAAGGCGCCGGGCTGCTCGATCGTATCGACGAGAGTACGCGCGTTGACGCCCTTGCGGCGCAGCTTGATGCGCCGCGCAGCGTCAAGGCGGCGGATGCGCCGCACCCTGCGCCGCCCGTTGCGGCGCGCCCTGACGCGCTCTCCGTCACTCAGATCGGCACGCTCCTGCGTGATCCTTATGCAATTTATGCGTCGAAAATTTTGAAACTGCGCAAACTCGACCCCCTGGGCGCGGGTTTCGACCAGCGCTATCTCGGCATCCTTTTTCACAAAGTGCTCGAAGATTATGTCGACGAGCCGCTCGCAGGATCGAACGATGAACGGATCACGCGATTGGCGGGGTTGTTTGAGCGCCATGCGCGCGATCACGGTCTCGATGTGGCGCATGAGCGGTTCTGGCGCGCGCGCGCAGATGAGGCGTTCCGCTTTCTCGCCGAATGGGACGTGGCGCGCCGCAGCGTTGGCGAGTCGATTGTCATCGAGGGCGAGGGTCGAACGTCAATCGACATTGACGGCGCAATCTTCACCCTGACGGCGCGGGCCGACCGCATTGACCGGCTCAAAAATGGCGGCGCCTACATCATCGATTACAAAACCGGCGCGGCGCCGAGCCTCGATCAGATCAAAACTAATTTCAGCCCCCAATTGCCGCTCACCGGCCTTATCGTGGAAGCGGGCGGTTTTGAAAAATTGAGCGAGGCGCCGGTCGCGGGCTTTGAATATGTGCGTGTCATCTCACGCAAACCCGATGAAAAATTCGCGGGCGCGGAAGGCGATGACGCAATGGCGCATATCGATAAAGCGCAGGAAGGGCTGATCCGGATTTTACGCCATTTCGCCGATGTGACGCAGTCCTACCCGTCGCAGCCACGCCCGCAATTCACGAATGACTATGGCGACTATGACCACCTCGCCCGCCGGAAGGAGCGCAATGCTCAAGGTGCAAGTGAAAGCGCGGGAGGCGATGAATGACGCCGCTCGAGGAAACCACCAACAACCAGCGCCATGCTGCGGACCCGGCGCGGTCCGTCTTCGTCATGGCGAACGCCGGCTCGGGAAAGACGCGGGTTTTGACGAACCGCGTGGCGCGGCTGTTGCTCGCCAAAGCGCCGCCAGAAAAAATCCTCTGCATCACCTTTACCAAGGCTGCCGCTGCGGAAATGGCGGAGCGGCTTTTCTCCGTGCTTGGCGAATGGGCGCTGGCGGATGACGAAAAACTGCTGAAGGAACTCGCGGAGCTTGAGGGGCCGGGCGCGCCGGAAAAAACCGCTGATGATCTTCGCGCTGCTCGGCGGCTGTTCGCGCGTGCGCTCGAAACGCCAGGCGGGTTGAAAATCCAGACCATCCATTCGTTCTGTGAAAGCGTGTTGCGGCGCTTCCCGATCGAGGCGGGCGCGCCGCCGGGGTTCGCGGTCGTTGAGGACGCGCAGGCCGCGGCGCTGATGAACGCGTCGCTCGATGCGCTGGCGGCGAATGCGGGCGATGATGACATGCTGGCGGCGGCGTTCGACAGGCTGTCGCTCAAACGCAATGAAAACG
>JAGRED010000428.1 GCA_020446725.1 Parvularculaceae bacterium
ATCGCGAACCGACTGTCGCAAATCGGTCAGCACGGCGAAATCCCTCTGGCGCCACGCGACGATGCCGGCGCATTCGGACTGGATCCGGTCGATCTCGCCTGAATAGACGAGACGCACGGCGTCGACGCCGGCGATGCCGACGACGGTCGTCCATGTGGAAACAACGAACAGGATGAGTGAGAGGATCGGGATGATGATGAAGATCTTTATCGACCGCTCGACGAAGTGAAGCGTCGTCGCGATCGGCCCATGCCCAAGACCGCGAAACCAGTCGCGATGACGAACGAGCTCCGCGCCGCCGATCCAGATCGCCAGTCCGAGGAAGAATACGAACACGCCGAACGCCGGCGGCAGAATCGAATTGCGGAAGAAATCGGGCGATTCCTGCGAGGTGATGAGCGAGAAGCCGATGGCGGAGGAGACGGCGGAAAAGAATGCGGAGGTCGTGGCGACGACGATGAAAAGCCGATTGAAGAGCGATGAGCCTTCAAGACGCGAGGATGTGAGGATCAGGAAGGTGACGGCGCCGAGGAGGGCGAGAACGATCGCTGAGCCGAGGGCGAGCCCTGTCGCGCCGGTCAGAAGCGATGCTTGCGTTTGCGCGCAGGCGGGCCCCGCCGACACGCCGAAAACGAGCGCGCCCGCCAAAGGGGCGCGGCTCGGCGCGCGTCCGAATTTCAATGACTCCCCCACGACTCCCCCACAGGCCCGACATCTCCCCTCGCGCAGCGAAAGCGCCGCACGGCAAAGCTATTGGGGAAGCGGGATCATGTCGAGACGCGCCGCAAAAACGTTATCGCGCTGCGCCGTCCTCCTATCGTCGCCTGTCGCCAGCGCCGCGTGACGCGGCCTGGCGCAGGCGATCGGCCGGAGATTATTTGTCGGCTACTTGTCGACGCCGGCGACCCAGCCGATGCACGAGGCGACGTCATTGAGCGCATGTTCGCCGAGGCAGAACGCTTCTTCGTACGGCGCGCGCGTTGCTGCGATGCACTGTTTCAACGTCAATGTCGCGAAGGAAAGGCATGAATTCGACTTGTCGTTGCGCGCATAGACGGCGACCGTCTTGTCGTTGACGCCGCTGACCGCGTAGCGCGAGGCGAGATTGAGAACGCGGTTCATGATGACTTGCGCGTTCGGCTCCGTCATTTGACCCGATCCGCCGCCTTTGCCCCATTCGGGGTTCCAGGCCGCGTTTGCGCTTGCAAGACCCGGCGTCGTCACGCCTTTCTGCGTCGTTGACGCAAGCGTCGGCGCGGCGGCGGAAGGGCGCGCGCGCGCATAGGTTTCAGCGTCCGAAAGGCGCGAGGAACTCGACGGAATTTTCGCCTTGCCCCACGATGTCTTCTGCATCGCGTAGGCCTGCTCTTTGAAAGATTCGCCGAGCGCCGTGAATCGCGCCGCATCCTGCGTCGTCATCGCAAGGACGCGTTTCATCGCTTCGTCGGCGCCTTTGAGTTTGCGGGGATAGGCGGGGTCCTCGGCGAGTTGGGCGAAGAATGCATCGGCGCCGGAAAGCCCTTTCACCTTCTTGCGGCTGGAGACTTCTTTCTCCAGCGCCTCGCGAAAGGCCGGCGTGTCGGCGGCGACCAGCGCGGCGTAGGCGACCCATCCTGCGGAAAGGTCTTCTGCGGTGTGCGCGGAAAGGCGGCGGTGCGCCTCGCGGGTCGTCTCGGCGCTGTTGAAAGGGGTCGCCTCGATGACCGCGACATCCTCGCGGAAACGGACGTAATCGGCGGCCGCCCGCTCAAGCGCGGTGTCGCGCGGCTGGGCCAGCGATTCGGCGGAGACCCCGCTTGTCGCGGCGAAGGCGATGATTGAGGCGGCCGACGCGATGGCCCCCCCGATGCGACGCGCCGGCGGCGTCGCTCCAAGACCGAATTTAGTGGATTCTCCCTTACCCTGCGCGGGGTGTCCCTGCGCGGGCTGACCCATTGCGGGCGACTGGCAACGCAACATTATCCGCTCCCGAATTCGGCCCTTCCGGGCCTCTTCCCATCCAATTGCGCCTTGCCGGCCTGCATTCCGGGCGACGCCTGCCCTGTTTACCCCGGGCCCCTTAACCGGGGTTTCGGGATACTAGCGACATTCAAAGCAAATTCGAGATGTTAATGGTGAGCAAGCGGTTGAAATTCGGCCGCGCGGACGGATGACGAATCGTGCTGGCGTATCGCGGCCGAAAGGATGGCGGGTTTTAGCATTTGTTAACGGTGTCAGGTCCAAATGATCAGGAATCGTTAACCAGCCTTGATGGGCGCTTACCGCGTCCCCCGGGGCCGGCTCGAAGGATCGCCATGTCCCTTTTGACGAGCCTCGGCGCATTGCGACGCCGCCTGATCGACGCCCTCGGCGGCGGCGCCGTGTTCAGCGGCGCGGGCGGCGCGGCGGTGGCGCTGTTGAGGCCGGACGGCCGCGTTCTCAGGCTCTCAACCCCCGCCATCCGCATGTTCGCAGACGCGGCGAAAGCCGAGACCCTCGACGCCCTCTTCATGCCGGATGATCGGGCGAGGGTCGATCAGGCGGTTCGCTCCAAGGCGGTCGGCCGGGTCGAGGCGAGGGCCCGTCGGCCCGGCGGGGCTGTCGGCACGTTTGAAGTCATGCTGGAAAGACGGCCCGACGGACGCGCCGTCGCGCTCCTGATCGACCGCACGGTCGAAAAACGGGACCAGCGCCGTCTCGGCCAGGAAGTCGATCGGGCCCGCGCGGAGGCGGCGGACGGAACGGCGATGCTCGCCGATCTCAGCCATGAAATGCGCACGCCCCTTAACGCCGTCATCGGCTTCGCCGAGACCATCGAGCGCCAGACATTCGGACCAGTCGGGCACGAAAACTACGCTCAGTATGCGGAACACATCCGCATGGCGGGCCGGCATCTTCTGGACCTCGTCAACACGGTTCTCGATCTTTCCAAGATTGAAGCGCACCGGTTTTCGCTGACGCGCATCGCTGTCGATCCGGCGGCGATTGCGAAAGAATGCGCCGCCATCATGGCGCACCAGGCGGAAGAGGCGGGATTGCGGCTTATCGTCGATGTCGCATCCGACCTTCCCGAAAGCGCGCTTGATCCGAAAGCCGTTCGGCAAATTCTCCTCAACCTGCTCGCCAATGCGGTGAAATTCACGCCGGAAGGGGAAATCCTTCTGAAGGTCCGGCGCGAGGACGAAGAGATCGTGTTCACCGTCAAGGACGACGGCGTCGGCATGAGCGCGGAAGCGCTTTCCAAAATCGGCGCCCGGTTCACCGCGGCGCACGGCTCCGGCGTTCGCGGGCAGGGCGGCGCGGGGCTTGGCCTTTCGCTGGCGATCAGCCTCGCCGAACTGCATGGCGGGCGCGTCGATCTCGCGTCGGCGCCGGGCGAGGGCCTTTCCGCGGCGGTGCGCTTGCCGATCATTGAAACGAAGGCGCCGGCGAAAGGCGCCGTTCGCGCGCTCCTCGCCTCCGCGCGCGAGGCGAATACGGTTGAGCGCGACGCCGTCGAGACGGGCGCCGTCGTCACCCAGCTTGATCGCATCAAGGCCTATCGCCGCGCGCGCCCGCGCGTTGATGCGGCTTGATCGGCTGCTCCCGGCGGCTGCAACATAGGCCGCAGGAGACGCTCTTGACCGAACCCCGGCTCAAATCTGAAATTCACGCCGCCGCAATCATGCGCCGCGCGCAGGGCGCCGGCGCGTTCGCGGTCGTTGCGCGACGCGGAGATCCGGACGCCGGCGCGATCGCGGTGAAAGTCTATATGGGTGGGCGCAAGGGAAGGCTTTACGTCCAGTCCCGCGACGAGGAGGGACGGCCGATCTGGCGCGAACCGCTGGACGGCGAAGCCCAGGAAGACGCGATCGACGCCTATCTTGAAAAGGAAAAGCGGTTCGACGCCGATCTGTGGATCGTTGAGATCGAGGATCGCGCCGGAAGGGCGTTCCTCGATTGACGCCCGTCAGTTGAGATAGGCGTCAGTCGAGATAGGCGGGCGCCCTCGGCAGATTGTTGAAGTCCGCGTCTTCGTGCTGGATGATGACGCGCGCGCCGCTCGCCTTGGCCAATTCCTCGAATTTGTCCATCGATGCGAGCGTTTCATCCGCATCCGTATTGAATGTCGGAACAGTGCGCTTCTCGCGCGCTTCGGTCAGGTGATAGAGATCGCCCGAAAGAAGGATCGGCCCGGAATGCTCAAGATCGATCAGCAGAACCGAGTGACCGGGCGTGTGGCCCGGCATTGAAATGATGATCACCTTGCCGTCGCCGAAAACGTCGTAGCTGTCGGTGAAAGTGACTTTCTGCGCCGCCTCGAGATCGGAATAGTTGGCGAAATTCTGAGCATCGGCGCGCGCTTCCGCGCGGAACATGTGGTCGCGCTCTTTTTCGTTCACGATGAAGGTCGCGTTCTTGAACAGGTTGGCGTTGCCGACATGATCGAAATGCGAATGGGAGATTGAGAAATACTCGACATAGTCGGGCGGCACGCCGATGCGTTCAAGCTGGCCTTTCAGCGTCTTGGGAACCTTGAGCGTGAAGGGCGGGTTTGTAACCCCGTCCGGCGCGTCGTTGAGCGCATCGGGAAGCCCGGCGTCCCACAGAAGATCGCCTGACGGATGGCGGATGAGAAAACAGGCGTCGGCGAAATTGTCGCCGCGCCCGTCATAGGCGCCGCCGCGGTCAAAGACGGAAAGGTCCGATATGTCGATATGGCCGCAGTCGAGAACATAAAGCCGCAGCGCATCGACTTTGGGTTCGGCGGGCGTCGCCTTTTCGGGTTCGGCGGGGGTTTCGACGGCCGGTTTCGAACAGGCGGCGATGCTGAGAAAAGCAGAGGCGAATATGATGAAACGGCGCATGGCCCTGTCCTTTGCGGCGGCGAAAACGCCGGCACCATACCCGCATGGGCTCGCGACACAAAGCTTGCGCGCAAAGAACGGCTTGAGGGCTTGCGCCCGGAGGGCGCGCTCGCTATATCGCCCGCTTCTTCCGGCTTTCTGACGTCGCATGCGGCGGACTGACCGTCCGGATTCGTTGGCGCGGGGTGGAGCAGCCCGGTAGCTCGTCAGGCTCATAACCTGAAGGTCGTAGGTTCAAATCCTGCCCCCGCACCCAACGCAATTTCAGGTCATTGAGGGATCAGGCGGAGCCCGATTAAGGGCTGGCCTCTTCCGTTGACGCTGCGGCGAAGCGGGGGGATGCTCCGCCTGCGGCCTGTCTGACCGAAGGCTGCGGCAGAAGGAACAGGCCGTCGCATGCAGTCATCCCGTCCGGTTCGCCAGCTCGGTCTTGTCATGTGCACCGCGCTTGTCGTCGGCAACATGATCGGGTCGGGGATTTTTCTCCTTCCGGCGACGCTCGCGCCTTTCGGCTGGAATTCGATTTTCGGCTGGGTGCTGACGATCGCGGGCGGAATTCTGCTCGCGTTCATATTCGGCGCGCTTTCGCGGAATTTTCCGAAAGCGGGCGGGCCATACGCCTTCACGCAGGAAGCGTTCGGGCCGATGGCCGGCTTTCTGGTCGCGTGGAGCTACTGGATATCGATATGGGTCGGCAACGCTGCGGTCGCGACCGGCGCGGTCAGCTATCTCAGCGTATTCTTTCCCTCGCTGTCGTCGACGACAGGCCTGCATGCCGTTGTGACGATCGCCGTCATCTGGTTGCTGACCTTCGTCAATTGCCGCGGGACCTACCTTGCGGGCGGCGTGCAGCTGGTGACGACGTTGCTGAAGGTGTTGCCGCTGTTCGCCGTGATAATTCTCGGCGCCGTCATCATCGGCGGCGACGGCGGCGCGTCGGTTGCGCCGTTTGATGCGTCAGAGATTTCCATTGGGCCGATCACAGCGGCGGCGACGTTGACCCTATGGGGGCTTCTCGGCCTTGAATCGGCGACGGTGCCGGCGGAGAAGGTGAAGGATCCGACAAGAACGATCCCGCGCGCGACGATGACGGGCATGATCATTACCGGGATCATTTATCTCTTCGCCTGTTCGGCGATCATCCTGCTGCAGCCGACGGACGAGGTCGCGGCCTCATCGGCGCCCTTCGCTGACTTTGTCGCAAAGCACTGGGGCGCGGAAGCGGGCAAATGGCTTGCCCTTTTCGCGGCGATCAGCGGGTTCGGCGCCTTGAACGGCTGGATCCTTTTGCAGGGCGAACTGCCGAACGCCATGGCGAAAGGCGGCGTCTTTCCGGCTTATCTCGCCCGGACCTCGTCGCGCGACACGCCGGTGCGCGCGCTTGTCGTTTCCAGTCTTCTGATGACCGGCGTCGTTCTCCTCAATTATTCGAAGAGCATGACGGAGGCGTTCAAATTCATCCTTCTTTTGTCGACGACGGCCTCGCTCGTCATGTATTTCGCCTGCGCGCTTTCCGCGCTGAAGTTGAAGATGGCGGGCCGCATGACGGCCCCGCCCATCCTTTCCTTGATCGCCGCGATCGCGGCCCTCTATGCGATCTGGGCGATTTACGGCGCCGGCGTTGAGGCCGTCACCTGGGGCTTTGTCCTGCTTGTCGCCGGATTGCCCGTCTATTTCATTGCGAAACGCGACGCCGTCATTTCGCAAGCTCGGTGATGAGCGTGCGCCAGTGATCGAGCGCGCCGGCGATTGAAGATATCGGCGCGCGTTCGTTGAGCCCGTGGGTGAAATCGTCTGACGGTTTGAGGAACAGGCCGGAGACGCCGTAGCTGTCGACGCCGTGCATCCGAAAAAATAGGCTGTCCGAGGCGCCGGCCGACATCTGCGGCGTGATGGAGAGGCCCGGATAACGCGCCTCGATTGATTTCCGGACGGCGGCGAGAACGTCTTCGCGCATCGGCGAGCCGTCCGAATAATGCGGCGGGTCGACATAATCGATCGCCGCGTCCGGATCGTCGACGATCTGCGCAAGCGTTTCCTTCACCGCCTCCGGCGTAACGCCCGGAAAGATGCGGCAATTGACGGATACGGCCGCGCGCTGTGGAAGCGCGTTCAGCGCGTGACCGCCGGCAAGCATTGTCGCGACGCAGGTCGTTCCCGTCTGACCGACATATTCAGGATCGGCGCGCAGCGTTTTGACGGCCTTCTTGTCTTTGGGGTTTTCCGCGAAACGAAGCATCGCCTGCCCGAGCGCGCCCGGCGTTTTCGCGCCGGTCTGACGGAAGAATTCAAGCGTCGTCTCGCTCGTCTCGACCGGGAATTCATAGGCGCCGATGCGGTCGATCGCTTTTGCGAGCCGGTAGATTGCGTTTTCTTTCGACGGCCGGCTCGAATGCCCGCCGGGATTGGTGAAGGCGATCTCGAAATCCGTATAGGTCTTTTCCGCCGTTTGCAGGTTGTAGGCGAGCGCCGCGCCGTCTTCGCCCAGCGTGCCGCCGCCGCCGTCGCTGTTGAGGACAAGGCCTGCGTTCTTGAACCGCTCGGCGAGAATGGCGGTCGACGCCATCGACGTTTCTTCATCGCCCGACAGAACAAGCGCGATGTCGCGCTTCGGCTTGAAGCCTTCCGATTTGAGATGCAGCAGCGTCGCGACCATCATCGTGACGCCCCATTTGTTGTCGATGGCGCCGCGCCCGATCAGGAAGTCCCCTTCGCGCGTCATGACGAACGGGTCCTGTTCCCAGTCTTCCGCTTTCGCCTCGACGACATCCATGTGGCCCGAGAGAATGATCGGCGCGTCGCGCGTCTCGCCGCGATAGAAGGCGACAAGCGTCGGCGCGGGTCCTGAATTATCGAGTTCGACGTCTTCGTCGGCGAACCCGCCCGACTTGAGCCGCGCGGCGAGATGTTCGGCGTAACGCAGGACGTCCGGCGAGCCTTCAACGGAGCGAAACGCAATCGCGTCGCCAAGCATCGAAATCGCGGCTTCGACATCCTTCGACGTCGCGTTTTCCTGAGCCATCGCAGGCGAAACGGCCGCCATCGCCGCAAACAGGGAGAGTTTCAATCGCCGCATGGCGCATCCTTTCATGAATTGCCTGAAAAACCTGACAGAAACGCGGCGAGGTTGTCGCCGAGCGCGTCGCAAAGATAGCCGCCTTCCTGAACGAGGACGGCGGGCCCGCTGAAAGCGGCGCTGATCGCCGCGCCGATCCGTTCAAACCCTTTTGTTGAGACGCGCAGTCCGCCGAAGGGATCGTGCTCGGAGGCGTCGAGGCCGAGCGCAATGACGATCGCGCCGGGATTGAAGGCGCCGATCCGCGCGACCGCCTTGTCGAGCGCGGCGAGAAATATGTCGTCGGCGGATCCGCGCGCCAGCGGAAGATTGAGGTTGCACCCTTCGCCGGCGCCGCGTCCGGTTTCATCTTCCGCGCCCCAGAAGAAAGGATAAAAGCGCGACGGGTCGGCGTGGATCGACACCGTCAACACGTCGTCGCGGTCGTAAAATATGTCCTGCGTGCCGTTGCCGTGATGCAGGTCGACATCGAGAATGACGACGCGATCATGTTCGGCGCGCAATGTCTGCGCGGCGATAGCGGAATTGTTGAAATAGCAAAAGCCGGCCGCCGCATCCTGGCGCGCATGATGGCCGGGCGGCCGGGCGAGAGCGTAGGCCGCGCGCTCGCCGGCGAGGACGCATTGCGCGGCGGCGACCGCCGACCAGGCGCTCCAGCACGCGCTTTCATAGGTATAGGCCGCGACCGGCGCCGAGGCGTCGAGCAGATGCCAGCCGGCCTGCGCCACGATGGAATCGGGATAGTGATTGTCGCGCGAAACAGGGTGAATATTCGGCGTCACCGCCGCCGATGCGCCGTCAATGCGCTTCCAGCGTTCATACGCGGTTTCGAGGAAGGCGACATAGCGCGGGTCATGAAGGGCGAGGATCGGCGCCAGGCCGAATTCGGCCGGCCGCTTTATCGTGCAGCCGGCCGCGCGCGCGCCGGTCAGAAGCCGGTCGACGCGCTCGGGATGTTCGGGATTCGGTTCGAAGTTCCCGTTGACGAGAAAATGCGCCGGATAGTGCGGCCGCTCTTCATCGGCGAAAAAAGCCGTCATCGTCATGCGTCATGATCCTCAAGGCCTGTCTCGCGCGCAAAGACGAGAAGGCTGGTCGTCAACTTGTCCATGATCTCGTCAAGATCGGCGTCACTGACGATCATCGGCGGACAGATAAGGAAATGATCGCCTTCATCGCCGCCCCGCGTCCGGCGCGCATAGATGACAAGCTTGTGCGCATAGGCGATTTCAACAAGGCGGTGATAGGCGTTCCATTCTTTCGGCAAGGGCGCCATCGTTGCGCGGTCTTGAACAAGTTCGAAAGCGAGCAGCAGGCCCTTGCCGCGCACGTCGCCGATAAAGGGGAAACGTTTCATCAGAGCGGTGAGCCGCTCTTTCAGTTTCTCACCCATGCGCGCCGCATTGCCGATAAGATCGTGATGGAGAATTTCTTTCAGCACCGCGAGACCTGCGCTGCAGGCGAGGGGGTTTCCCGCATAGGTGTAGCCGTGCATGAAGCCGCCGTCGTTGAGAACGGCTTCTACGATGTCGGCGCGTGCGACGACGGCGCTCAACGGGGCGTAGCCCGCGCCGAGCCCCTTGCCGAGCACGACGATATCCGGCGATTGCTCCCAATGTTCGGCGGCGAGAAATTTTCCGGTGCGGCCGACGCCGGTCATCACCTCATCATAGATGAGCAGGAGGCCGTATTCGTCGCAGATGTCGCGAATGCGCTGGTAATAGCTGTCCGGGGCGACGAGCGCGCCGGTTGAGGCGCCGCCGACAGGCTCCATGATGAAGGCGAGCGCGCGTTTCGGCCCGATCGCCTCGATTTTTTCACGCAGCGCTTCCGCGTATTTTGCGCCCTTTTCCTCGTCAGTCAGATTGTCGCGGTCGAGATAGGCGCGCGGCGCCGGAATTTTGGGCATGTCGCGGAACATCGCGCGAAAGGGGCGCGTCAGCGGGTCGTAACCGGTGACGGCGAGCGTTCCGAATGTCGAACCGTGATAGGCGGGAAAACGCGCGATCACTTCCGTGCGGTCGGCTTCGCCGCGCGCGAGCGCGTATTGACGGGCGAGCTTGACGGCGCTTTCAACCGCCTCCGAGCCGCCGGAAGCGAAAAAGACGCGCGTCAGGCCGGGCGGCGACAGCCGACCGAGCGCGGTCGCCAGCTGTTCGGCCGGTTCGCTTTCGAAGTGCAGGCGATAGGCGAAGGTGCCGCGCTCCATCTGCTCGCGCATGGCGGCGATGACGCGCGGGTTTGAATGCCCGATATTAGAAACCATCGCGCCGCTCGAAGCGTCGATGTAACGCGCGCCGTCGCGCGTCCAGACATGAACGCCAAGCGCCCGCTCGAACATCGGCTGTCGTGAGCCGGACTGATAGAAGAGTTTCGACGGCTCCGCCGGCGACCAGTCGAAGACGTGAGAGTAAAGGGTGTCCGACATGGAAAAAACTTTTGGATTGGGCGCTGCCGGCCCCGATTGATCAGCCTTATCGGCCCTGACAAGATGCGCAAATTCAAGGGCTGGCGCCAGTGGGAAAAACATCGATGTCGACAGCGGCGGGCGAGACGAAAAGGCGCAAGGTGATCATCACCTGCGCCGTAACGGGGTCGATCCACACCCCGACCATGAGCCCCTATCTGCCGGTCACGCCGGATGAAATCGCCGAGGCGTCAGTCGCCGCCGCGAAAGAAGGCGCCGCGATCATCCACCTTCACGCCCGCCATCCGGAAGACGGGCGCCCGAGTGCGGAGCCCGACCATTTCCGCGCTTTCATGACGCGGATCGCCGCCGAATGCGATGCGGTGCTGAACGTGTCGACCGGCGGCTCGTCGCTGATGACGCTTGACGCGCGCCTTGCGCCGGCGCGTGCAATGAAGCCGGAAATGTGTTCGCTCAATATGGGCTCGATGAATTTCGGCATTTTTCCGATGCTCGAAAAATATCCGAACTGGCGCCATGACTGGGAGCCGGCGCTGCTTGAGGCGACGAAACGGACGGTGTTCCAGAATACGTTTGAAAACATCGAAACCATTCTCGCCGAAATCGGCAAGCGCGACGGCGCGCGGTTCGAATTCGAATGCTACGACGTCGGCCAGATCGAAGTGCTCGGTTATTATCTGAAGCGAAGGCTCGTCGAGCCGCCGCTCTATGTTCAGTTCGTGCTCGGGGTTCTCGGCGGCGCCGGCGCGAGCGTTGAAAACCTCGTTCACATGAAGGCGACCGCCGACCGCGTCCTCGGCGACGCCTATCATTTTTCCGTGCTTGCGGCGGGCGGCAAGCAGATCGGCATTGCGACGACGGGCGCGATCATGGGCGGCAATGTGCGCGTCGGCCTCGAAGACAATCTGACGATTGCGCCGGGCGCGCTTGCGCAAAGCAACGCCGAGCAGGTCGCAAAAATGCGGCGCATCCTCACCGAGCTCGGTCTTGATATCGCGACGGCGGATGAGGCGCGATCGATGCTCAAGATGAAAGGACGCAAGGCCGTTGGCTTCTGACATCTCCATCCGCAACGCCGCCCCTACGGACGCTGAAGCGATCCGGTCGATGATCGAGGCGCTGGCGCATGAGACGATCGGGAAGCATCAGCAAGTGCTGTCGGCGGAAGCGGTGGCGCGCTACGGCTTCGGCGCTGAAAAATGCATTGAATGCGTTGTCGCCGAGCGGGACGGTCATGTCGTTGCGGCGATGCTCATGTTTGACGAGTTTTCGACATGGCGCGGCGAGAAGGGCGTTTACGTGCTCGACATTTATATCGCGCCGCAAGCGCGCGGTGCAGGCCTCGGCCGGCGGCTGATCGCCCGCGCCGCCGAATGGGGCCGAACGCGCGGCGCGCGTTATGTCCGCCTTTCGGTCGATCAAAAGAATATCCATGCGATCAATTTCTACGAAGCGATCGGCTTTAAAGAGGGCGCGCATGACCGCGTCTTTCTTCTATCCGGAGATGCGTTTGACGAAATCAACGCGCAATAAAGGGCGTTTCATGAACCCACGCCGCATTCTCGCCGCCGGCGTCGCCGCCCTTGCTCTTGCCGCGCCTGTGGTCGCAGCAGAGCGCGCGCCCGTATACGCGCAGGTTACGGCGCCGCATTCCTATTACTGGCGGGAAATGTATATTCCGCAATTGACGAGCGGCCCGTCATCGCTCGCCTGGGCGCCGGACGGAACCGCGCTTTATTTTTCGATGCAGGGACGGATCTGGCGGCGGAAGCTGGATGCGACGCGCGCAGAGGAAATCACAGCGGCCGCCGGTTACGATTACCAACCGGATGTTTCGCCGGACGGCAAGACGCTGATCTTCTCCCGCCGCGAAGGCGACGCGATCAATCTCGTTCTGCGCGATCTCAGATCGGGCCGGGAAACGCCGCTGACGGAAGGCGCGGCGCTCAATCTCGACGCCCGCTGGTCGCCGGACGGAACCAAAATCGCCTATGTGACGACGGCGGAAAGCGGGAATTTTCATATCGCGATCGCTGAGCGAAAGGACGGAAGCTGGACGCATCGTCGCTGGCGGCCCGAGACGAGGAGCGGCGCCGGCCGCTATTATTACGCTGAAAGCGATCATGAGCTGAGCCCCGCCTGGTCGCCCGACGGAACGACGCTCGTTTTCGTTTCAAACGAAAACGTTCTGCATGGAACCGGACGCATTCTTCGCCAGCAATTCGATTTGAGCGCGCCCGCCGAAATCATTCGCGATGAGGAAACGAACTGGAAAGCGCGGCCTGAATTTTCGCCTGACGGAAAACGCCTTTCCTATTCCTCCTATTACGGCCGGCAATGGCATCAATTGTGGATGACGACCGCTGCGCCGGGCGGCATTCCGATGCAATACACGTATGGGGATTTCGACGTGACGGCCGCGCGCTGGTCGCCGAACGGAACGAAGATCGCCTTCGTTTCAAACGAAGCCGGCGGCCTCCATCTTGAAATTCTCGACGTTGTCGGCGGCGCCCGGCATACGCTCGAACAAACAGAGCTGAAGCGGACCAAAACCGCCGCGCCGCTCGCCTTGCGCATCGTCAATGAAGCCGGCGCCGTCACGGCGGCGCGTGTTTCTGTGCGCGCGAAGGATGGAAGAGATTACGCGCCCGAAGGCGCGCTCATCCGCGCTGATGATTATCGCGATCCGGCGCGCGCCATCGAGGCGCATTATTTTCACTCCGACGGCGACGACGTCATCATGCTGCCGCCGGGCGAAGCGGAAATCCGCGTCTGGCGCGGCCTTTCCTCATTGCCGGTCATGAAGACTGTCAACGTTCCGCGCGGCGGCGGCGCGCTTGAAATTACGCTCGACGATCTCGGCGCGGATTTCGCCGACTGGAAAAGCGGCGACGTTCACACGCATATGAATTACGGGGGCGCCTATCGCGAGACGGTTGAAGGTTATGCGCGCCAGGCTGACGCCGAGGCGCTTGATCTCGCCTTCAATCTTATCGTCAACAAGGAACAGCGCATACCCGATATCGGCGCGTTCACACCGGTTCCCGCGCGGCCGGAAGGCGCGCACGCGGTCATCGCGCAGGCGCAGGAGTTTCACACGAGCATCTGGGGGCATCTCGGGCTTCTCGGCCTCGACGATCATGTGCTGATTACGGATTACGTCGGCTATCCGAAGACGGCGGTCGCGAGCCTCTATCCGGATAATGCGACGGTCGCGACGCTGGCGCATGAACAATCCGCGCTTGTCGGTTACGTGCACCCTTATGATCCGCCGGCGCCGGACCCGAAACAGACGGGGCGCTTTTCGCATTCCTTGCCGGCGGATGTCGCGCTAGGCCTCGTCGATTATCTCGAAGTCGTCGGCTTTTCCGATCATCGCATTACGGAAGGCGTCTGGCATCGGCTGTTGAATTGCGGCTTCCGCCTTCCTGCGGCGGGCGGAACGGATGCGATGACGAATTACGCATCCTTGCGCGGGCCCATCGGGCTCAATCGCACCTTTGTCGATCTCAGGGAGGGCGCATCGGACGATCCGGCGGCGCTAACGCGCGCCTGGCTCGACGGACTGAAAGCCGGGAAAAGCTTTGCGACGAACAGCGCGTTGTTGAAATTTGAAATTGCGGGTACGGGGCCGGGCGGCGACATCAAGCTGAGTAAGGGCGCGCATACGCTCAAATACTCCGCGCGGATGGAATCGATCGCCGCCGTCAAATCGCTTGAAGTGATCGTCAACGGCGCGGTCGCCGCGACTTTGCCGCTGACGGATGACGGAAAAAGCGCGCGCGCCGAAGGCGAAATCACAATCGAAAAATCGGGCTGGATTTCGCTGCGCGCCGCAAGCGATGAAGCCTCGCCGGATGTTTTCGATCTATATCCCTACGCCGTCACCTCGCCGATCTATGTGACGGTTGATGGAAAGCCGGCGCGCTCGCGCGAAGATGCTGACTATTTCATCGCCTGGATCGACCGGCTGATCGATCATGCGGCGAAGGGCGAGTTCAATACGGACGATGAGCGCGAAATCGTCATCGCGAATTTCCGCAAGGCGCGGAAAGAATTTGAAAAGCGGCGTTAATCGAGCGCCGCCAGCATGTCATCGCGGCCCGGTTTCTCACGGCTGCGGGCGAGCGGGATCGCCGCGCGCATCTGACTGGCGAATTTTCTCAAGAGGATTTCATCACGCCCGAGGGGCCCGGTCTTGAACTGCGACGAGCCCATGCCCGCCTGCACGCGCTCGATCAGATCCTTGTCTTCAAGATTGACGCTGCGGTTGATGCGCGTGTTGAGGTAGCGCGCGAGCTTCATCTCGCGGCGGTCGTCATCCAGCGCATAGGCGCATTCGCGCAACAGGCACGATGTCGGCGTCAGCGGAATGAACTGCATGAAGTCGACCTGGTCGGGATAGACGTCAAACATCAGGTTCGGCCAGAGCTTGTAATAGGTCCACAGGCGCTGGCGGTCGCCCGGCAAATGATCGACGCGGGGCAAGGTCTTGCAATACATCGCGTTCGATCGCGACGGCATGCGGCCGGTTTCAAGATCGCCATAGATCTTGAACGCCTCGCCGTCGACTTCAAGGCGATAGGTCGGGCCGATGAGGCCGTTCA
>JAGRED010000429.1 GCA_020446725.1 Parvularculaceae bacterium
CTTCCATTCAGCATCGCGCGCGAGATCATGCCGGCGCTCTTCGAAATGATGCGAGAGATCGATCAGCATCGCATCGATTTCCGCCTCGGTCTTCGTCACGCTGATCGCGCCGGCGATTTCGACCGACATGTAGTTCCAGGTCGGAACGCGCGTGCGGTCTTCATACCAGTTCGGCGAGACATAACCCTGCGGGCCAGTGAATAGCGCTGTCGCCCTTGCGCCGTCGATGCGGCCTGCATGGGGGTTGGCGCGCGCCAGATGCCCGCGCAGGACGCGCCGCGCGGGATCGGCGATCATCGGCAATTGCGAAAGCTCGACGGCGCCGTCATGGACGGTCGCAAGCGTCGCAAACGCCCATTCCGAAATCAGGCGGAACGCGGCGGCGCTGTCATCGATGCGATAGGCCGGCAGCCTGTACATATCGTCGCTAAAGCGCCCTATTCGAAGTTTGCGCGGACATATTCGTCAAGCAACCTGACGCCAAAGCCGGCGCCGCCTTTAGGGCAGGTCGGCTTGTCCTTCGTGTTCCACGCCATGCCCGCGATATCGATATGCGCCCAGGACTGACCGTCCTTGACGAATTTGCCGATGAACGCGGCGGCGGTCGATGAGCCGCCCTCGCGCGGACCGATATTCTTCATGTCGGCGACTTCCGATTTGATCATGTCGAAATGCGCCTTGGCGAGTGGCATACGCCAGATCGCATCGCCTGACGCATCGGCCGCCGCCGCAATCTGTTCCGCAAGCTTGTCGTCCTGCGTGAATAGCCCGGCATATTCATGCGCGAGGCTGATGATGATGGCGCCGGTCAACGTTGCGAGATCGATCATCGCTTTCGGCTTATATTTCTCCTGCGTCCACCAGACGGCGTCGCCAAGAACGAGACGCCCTTCAGCGTCCGTGTTTAATATCTCCACCGTCTGACCCGACATCGATGTCACGATATCGCCGGGCCGCTGTGCGCCGCCATCAGGCATGTTTTCGACAAGACCGATGACGCCGACGACATTCGCCTTCGCCTTTCGGCCGGCGATCGCCGCCATCGCGCCGGTGACGGCGCCCGCGCCGCCCATATCCCATTTCATCTCGTCCATGCCGGGGCCGGGCTTCAACGAAATGCCGCCGGTGTCGAAACAAACGCCCTTGCCGACAAAGGCCGCCGGAGCGGCCCCTTTTTTCCCGCCCATCCATTCCATGGCGACAAGTTTCGACTCACGGATGGAGCCCTGGCCGACGCCGAGCAACATGCCCATGCCGAGCTTTTGCATCTCTTTCTCGCCGAGAACAGTCACTTTGATCCCAAGCGCTTCGAGCTCCTTGCAGCGTGCGGCGAAGCTTTCGGGATAGAGAATGTTCGGCGGCTCGGAGACGAGGTCGCGCGTCAGCGCGACGCCGGCGGCGACTTTCTCAAGATCGGCGAATTTCGTTTTCGCGTCCGCAGCCGGCGTATTGATCGTCAGTTTGTCGAGCGCCGGTTTTTGCTCCTTCTCGAGCTTGGTTCTGTATTTGTCGAAGCGGTAGGCTTTCAGCATCGCGCCGAAAGCGATCCGCGCGGCCGCAACGCCGGCGGCGAGATTATCGGTCGCAAAACCGTCGAGCGCGAACACCGCTGACGTTTCCTGCGTTTTCAGTATCGGCGCCACGCCGGCGCCGCCGACCGCCTCCGCCTCTAGCAATCCAAGATCGGCGCGCTTGCCGGCGCCGACCATGACGATGCGCACGCTTTCGAGGCCGGATAGGCCGACAAGATCGAGCGTCTGCCCTTTCTTGCCTGCAAACTTCGCCGCCTTGATCGCCTTGCCGAGCGCGCCTGACGTCGCACTTTCAAGCGACGCTTGAGCGGCGGTCGGATCGCCGTCTTCGAACGCTGGAACGATTACGGCGGCGCCGGTCGGCAGGGCGGCTTTTGAAAAAGCGACTTTCATCGGGATCCTCTTCTTGAACGGCGGCGTTTGCGCGTGCGCGCCGCGTCCGCGGTATGGGGCTTGAACGGCCGCGATTCCTATTCCGGCGGGCGGCGGGTGGCAACAGCGGACGGGGATCGCCGGAATCGACCTTGGCGGCAAATGATCCTATGACGCCGGATGTGAGCGCCAGCTAGATCGCGGCGCCTGACGGAAGCGAATTTGAAAAGCCTCGATCAGTATATTTTGCGTCAGATGTGGACGCCCTTCCTGTTCGCGACGGGCGTCGTCACGATTATAGTCTGGCTGACGCAGAGCCTGCAGCGGATCGATATCCTGGTCGAACACGGCCAAACGCTCATGATGTTCGGCTGGCTCTCTTTGCTGATCGTGCCGAGCCTTCTCGCCGTCATTATCCCCTTCGGCCTATTCGCCGCGACGATCTTCGCCCTCCACCGGCTCCATTCCGACAGCGAAATCGCCGTCATGTATGCGGCCGGGGTCAGCCGCGGCGATGTCACGCGGCCGATCCTGATCGTCACCGCGATCGGGGCCTTGGCGACATTATGGATCAACGTCGACCTGATGCCGCGAAGCTATCGCGAACTGAAACGCGAAATCGCCGATATTCGCGCCGATTTCGCCTCAGCGGTCGTCCGCAGCGGCGAATTCATCACGATCCAGGACGGGTTCACGGTCTATGTCGACGAGGTTCAGCCCGGCAACCAGTTCACCGGCCTCCTCATTCATGACTACCGGAACGGGGATAATGCGGAAACCTACATGGCGCGCCGCGCGCTGTTGCGTGAAACCGGGATCGGACCTGTTCTCTATCTTTCCGAAGGCAATGTTCAGCGCGTCAACCAGAAATCCGGGGAAGTCGAACTCGCCTTTTATGAGCGCACGGCGATCAATCTCGGTCAGTTCGAACGCAATGCGGGCGACCTGCAGCTTGAAATGACCGAACGCTATGTCGGCGAACTTTTTAAACCCGACCTGACGCAGGCCTATGACCGCGCAAACGCATCGCGGCTCATCGGTGAGGGACACGGGCGCCTCGCCGCGCCGCTCTACGCCTTCGCCTACGTGTTGATCGCCGTCTACGCCCTGATCGGCGGTCCTTATGACCGGCGCGGCTATGCGATCCGGATTGTCATCGCCTGCGCCGCGGTCGGGCTGCTGCGCGTGATCGGCTATATTCTTCAGGGCGAAGCGTCAGAACTCGGTCGCTATTGGCTCATCTATCTGCCGCCGGCCGCGACCATATTCGCGGCAATGATTCTAATCGCCGAGGCTCTGCCGCGCCGTCGCCTGAAAACGCCGCCCGCCGGGGAGGAAAGCGAATAATGCCGCCGGCGACCCTTTTCCGATATATCCTTCTGCGTACATCAATCGCAGTCGTCGGCCTGTTCGCTGCGCTCGCAGCGATGGTGATGCTCGTCGATCTTCTTGAGAACCTCCGTTACGCGTCAAAAGTCGGCGGCGATTTCGGCTTCGCCGCCCAAGTGACGATGCTGCGCACGCCGGCAATGACGCAAGCGCTGGCGCCGTTCGTCTTTCTCTTCGCATCGATCTGGATGTTCACGCAGTTGAACCGCCGCTCCGAACTCGCCGTCATGCGCTCCGCCGGCCTGTCGATTTGGCGATTAATCGGCCCCGCGGCGCTGCTCGCAGCGCTCGGCGGCCTGGCGCTCATCATATTCATCGACCCGATTTCCGCGCATATGATGTCGGTCGGCGAGAAAATGAAACTTGATGTGCGGGGACAGGCGTCCAGTCTCGTTCGCGTCTTCGGCGACGGCATCTGGCTTCGCCAGCGCGATGAAGGCGAAGTGCTGCTGATCAATGCGGACAGTTTCGACGCCGAGCGTGGCGCGCTCGAAAACGTCACGATCTGGCGGCTCGATCTCGCCGGCGTCTTCAAGGAGCGTATTGACGCCCCTGACGCCGTCCTCGCCGGCAGGACGATCGAACTTCGCGATGCGCGGATGAAGCAGCCGGGCGACAATTTCTCCAAGCGCACCCCATCCTATTCCGTGCCGACCCAGCTCACCCTCGCCGACTTTCGCGAGAACGTGCCGCCGCCTGAATCAATGTCAATCTGGGATCTGCCGCGTTTCATCCTTCTCGCCGAGGCGGCCGGGCTTTCGACCTCAAGGTACAATATTCGTTTCCACGATCTTTGATCGACGCCGCTGAAGCTCACGGCGATGGTCCTCATCGCCGCCATCTTTTCGATGGGGCCGGTGCGTTCTGGACGCCCGATGCGGCTCTTTCTCGGCGCCGCCGGCGCCGGCTTCGGGCTTTATGTTTTGTCAGAAATTTCAACGGCGCTCGGCGAATCAGGCGTCGCGCCCGAAGCGCTCGCCGCCTGGGCGCCGGCGATCATCGCCGTCATCTTCGCTGTCGCCGTCCTCATGCGCCACGAGGAAAGCTGACATACCAAAAGACCCGCGGGTTTTACCCGCAGCCCCGTGGACCTCGCCGCGCGGCTCAGCTAACCATGCGGAGTCCTTGCGTTTTCCCGCCTCGCCGCTGGAGGTTTCGTGTTGTCGTCCCGATTGATTGCGCGCCTCCTGGCGACGTCGGCGCTCGCCGGCGTCTGCGCGGCGACAACCGGGCCCGCGGCGGCGCAATCGGGAACTCTGTCTGTCGGCGAACGTCCGCCCGCGCCTTCCCCGGCCGCCCAGGAGAGCGGGGAAGAGGAGCAGATCCTTTTCGAGGCGGAAACCGTTTCGCGCGCCTCCGATTCTGATCCGATCATCGCCGAGGGCAATGTGCGCGCCTATTTTGGCGAACGCTACCTTCGCGCCGATCGGCTGAGCTATAACCCGCAGACCGATGTCGTCATCGCGGAAGGCAATGTCTCCATCACCGATCGCAGCCTTGAGACCATCTTCGCAGGCCGCGTTGAACTCACCGGAGATCTAAGAGACGGCATCGCCGAGAATTTCAGCGCCCTGCTTGAAGAGAATGCGCGGCTCGCCGCCGATTCCGCGGTGCGCGAGCAAGGCGCGCGAACGCGACTTCGCAATGCGGTCTACACATCCTGCAATGTCTGCGACCGAAAAGGCGATTCAAAAACCCCGACCTGGCGAGTCAAGGCGCTCAGGGTCACACGGGACGAAGAACGAAAAGTCGTCCGGTTCCGCCACGCGTTTTTCGAGGTTAAGGGAATCCCGGTTCTTTACGCGCCTTTCCTGCAGGCGCCCGATCCTTCCGTCGAACGTCAGTCAGGATTCCTCACCCCGCTGATCGGCGCCTCCTCGCGATTGGGTTTCAATCTCGAACTGCCCTATTACCTCGCTTTGTCAAATCACCAGGACGCGACGTTCTTTCCGAAATATACGTCGAATGACGGCATCCTCTGGCAAGGCGAATACCGTCGCCGCGACGACAGCGGCTATCATGTCCTTCAAGGCGGCTTCATCGATTATTCGCCCGACCCGACGGAAGTCGGCGTCCCTGGCAAGCGTTGGCATGTCTTCGCCAAAGGGCATCGCGATTTCGGCGACAATTTGCGGCTCGGCTATGATGTCGAGCGCGTCTCCGACGACACCTACCTTCGGCGCTATGACGTGCAGCGGCGCGGCGATCTTCGCAAGGAACTCGACACCTCGCAGACAAACCGCCTGCGGACGAACACCTATCTGCGCTGGGGCGATGAGAACACCGAGCTGAAAGTCGACAGCTACACATTCCAGGAGCTGCGCACCCTCACGATTTGCGATCTGTCAAACGGCGAGCGATTGAGTTCCAATACGTCCAGTTGCGCACCCTTCGTCCGCACGGATCCAAATGTCCAGCAAGCGCGGGACGTCGCAAGCCTGACGCCCTATGCATTGCCGGTCATTGATTTCAAACAATATCTGACGCCGCCTTCCGAGATCGGCGGCGACGCCGTCCTCAATGTCAATTTCGCCTCGCTCCAGCGCACCGGCGGCGTCGACACGCGCCGCCTCACCGCCAGCGCTTTCTGGGAAAGGGAGCTGATCACGCCCGGCGGGCACCGGTTCAACGGCTTCGCCGAACTGCGCGGCGATCTCTTCCGTTACGAAGACCTCGACGAAGGGACGGAAAACCGTCAGGGCGTCGCCGACGATAATCGCGTCGACGGCCGCTTCGCCCCCTCTGTCGGCGTTGAATGGTCTTATCCGCTGGTGCGTCGTTTCGACAGCGCCAGGCTGTTTATCGAACCGCGCGTTCAACTGGTCGCGAGCCCCTCCGGCCGCAACGATTCAGACATCATCAACGAGGATTCGCAAAGCGTCGAATTCGACTATGCGGGCCTATTCGACTTCAACAAATCACCGGGATTTGACGCCTTCGAAGACGGCCAGCGGATGAACGCCGGCGTCGCGATGTCCGCCGTGCTCGATAACGGCATCACGGTTGAAGGCGAAATCGGTCAGCAGTTCCGTCTTCAGGATTCAAATGCGTTCGACCCCTCGACCGGTCTCGGCGACGTAAGCTCCGACTATGTCGGGTCTCTGAATGTTCACTACAAGCGCATCATCGGCGTTGAGAACCGCTTCCGCATTTCAGACACGGACGGTTCGCTTAAACGCGCGGAATCGATGGCCTATCTCAATTACTGGCGGTTCAGGGGCAATGCGACCTATGTGCGCCTGAACGACGAGATTTCGATCGGGGGAACGCGGCGGCGGGAAGAACTGAACGCCCGCATGAATTTCAAGCTGACGAAGAACTGGTACGCGGGCGCAGGCTGGCGTGAAGATCTCGCGCGCGGCCAGACGATCCGCCAGGATTTCATCCTCGGCTACCAGGACGAGTGCTCTCTCTTTGAGTTGACGTACCGCCGCGACCTGACACAGGACCGTGGCCTCGAGCCTGACAACGCCTTCCTCATCCGTTTCACCTTGCGGTCGCTCGTCGATTGACCGCCGGAGGACCGCCAGTTGCGCCGACCCTATTTTCGTCTATTTTCCGCGCCACAAGCGGAGCGCCGCACGACGCCGGCCACGCAAATGCGCGCGTCGACGCCGGCGTTGGAGCAAGTTCGAGTGACGACTGAAGATTTGCTGAAAAAGCTTTTTAGATCAACGGCTTTACCGTTCATTGCCTGCGCCGCGTTAGGCGGGTCCGGCATGGCGCAGACCGGCGCGCCTGCTGATTTGCCTGAGTCCTATGACGGGCCGGCCAGCGCGGTCGCCGCACTGGTCAATGATTCGGTCATTACGACCTTCGACGTCCAGCAGCGCATGCAGATGATGCTGATCTCGGCTGGCGGACGCATCACCCAGCAGATGCTGCCTCAACTCCAGCAGCGGGCGCTTCGCGACCTCGTCGAGGAACGGTTAAAGCTACAGGAAGCGAAAGAATTTGACCTGAAGCCGGAGGACGGCGAAGTCGACGCTGAGTTGCGCAATATGGCGGCCCAGTCAGGGATGCTCCTTGAGGACTTCACGAAAGCGCTGGAAAGCGAAGGCGTATCCGTCTCCGCCCTTCGTTCCCAGATTACGTCGCAGATCGTCTGGCCGCGGCTGGTGCAAGGTCGCTATGGCAAGCGCGTTCGCGTCAATGACGACGAGGTCGAGGCGACTTTCGAACGCATGCACGCCGATGCGACGCAAGAACAATTCCTGATTTCGGAAATCTGCATTCCGGTCCCTTCGCCCGATCAGGCGCAAACCTATTACGAGGGCGGGCTTCAATTGCTCGAACAGATGCGTAAAGGCGTTCCGTTCGCCGTCGTCGCGCAACAATTTTCCGCCTGCACGACCGCCGCCGCCGGCGGCGATATGGGTTGGATCCGTTCCGGGGAATTGCCGCCGGAACTTGATGAGGCTGTCAGGCAACTGCCGCCGGGCGCCGTTACAAACCCGATCCCGTCGGAAGGCGCGTTCATGATCCTCGCCGTGCGCGACAAGCGCGCCGCCGTCCAGCAGGGCGAGAAAAGCTGGACGCTGGCCTACGCTTCAACGCCGGTATCTACAGGGCGCGCCGCTGCGCGCATGGCGCTTGAGAAACTGAAGACCGCCGAAGCCTGCGCGGGCGGCAGGACGCTGCGCCAGGATCTCGGCGCCGATGTCGGCGTCGCGGTGATTGAGAATGTGACGCTCGGATCAGTTGATGAACGTTTTCGCCCAACGATCGAGAATCTGTCGCGCAGCGAACTGAGCGAAATTGTCGAGGCTGACGATAATTTCCATGTGCTTTACGCCTGCGAAGTAGATGAGGGGCTCGGCATTCCGTCGCGTTCCGCTATCGAGGACAGGCTCTATTCGCGCCAGCTTGAACGCATCGCCCAGCAATATTTGCGGGACGTTGAACGCAAATCAACGGTCGACATCCGCCTTGCAAATCCGGGCGCGCCGGGTCAGCAGCCAGCACCGCCCGCGCCGAACGGCTGACGGCTGACATGCGCGCGTCCTCCGGTCCGCCGCTCGCGCTCACCATGGGCGAACCCGGCGGGATCGGCCCGGAAATCACCGCCAAAGCCTATCGCGCGCTAAAGGAAAGCGGGCCGGTTTTTTTCGTTATAGCCGACCCCGCCCTGTTCGATCCTTTCGACATCCCGATCGCAAAGATCGCCGCGCCGCACGAAGTCTCTGCCGACTTATTTTCAAACGCCCTTCCCGTCCTCAATCCCGGCGTCCCGCTGAAGGCCGCTGCCGGGCGCGCAGATCCCGCTAATGCGCCGGCGGTCATCGCCTCGATTGAACGCGCCGTCGATTGCGCCCTCACCGGCGCGGCGACGGGAGTCGTCACCAATCCGATTCAGAAATCGAGCCTCATCGCCGCAGGTTTCAAATTTCCCGGCCACACCGAATTTCTCGAAGCGCTGACCGCTGATTCTCCGATGCCCGCACGCCGCCGCCGCGGCGCCGTTATGATGATCGCCGGCCCGTCCCTGCGGACGGTTCCGATCACCATTCATCAGTCCGTGAGTGAAGCCGCGCGCTCACTCTCGTCTGACATGATCATTTCAAAGGCGCTGATTGTCGTAGATGCGCTGAAGCAGGATTTCGCAATCTCGTCGCCGCGCCTTGCGATCTCCGGGCTCAATCCGCATGCGGGCGAGAGCGGCGAAATCGGCGGCGAGGAAATCCGCGTCATAGCACCTGCGGTGAAAACCTTGCGCGAAGCGGAAGGCGTCAACGCGTTCGGCCCGCTTTCCGCCGACACGATGTTTCACGCCGCCGCGCGCGCCGGCTATGACGCGGCACTCTGCATGCTGCACGATCAAGCGCTTATTCCAGCCAAAACGCTCGCATTCGATGAAGCCGTCAATGTGACGCTCGGCCTGCCGATCGTTCGAACCTCGCCCGATCACGGCACCGCGCTTGATATCGCTGGAAAAGGCGTCGCAAGTCCGCGCAGCCTGATCTCCGCGCTGAACCTTGCCGCCGATATGGCCGCAGCAAGACGCCGGACATCATGACGGACGATCGCCTGCCGCCCTTGCGCGACGTCATTGCGGAATTTGATCTCGGCGCCAAGAAAGCGCTCGGCCAGCACTTTCTTCTCGATCTCAACCTGACGAGAAAAATCGCCCGGGCCGCTTCGGTCTGCGCCGATGATGTCGTTATTGAGGTCGGTCCGGGACCCGGGGGATTAACGCGCGCGCTGCTGGAGGCAGGCGCTGAAGTAGTCGCCGTTGAGCGCGATGCGCGGTGCATCGCCGCCCTGCAAGAGGTAGGAAACGCATATCCGAACCGCTTGACGGTTCTTGAAGACGACGCCCTGCGCATTGATGAACGTCATCTCGCCGGCGGACGTCCTGTAAAGATTATCGCCAATCTTCCCTACAATATTTCGACCGAACTTCTGATCAAATGGCTGCGCGCCAATCATGGGGCCTTTTCGCCGCTGTGGACCCGGATGGCCCTGATGTTTCAAAAGGAAGTCGCCGACCGAATTCTCTCGGCGCCCGGATCGAAATCATACGGCCGGCTTTCCGTCATCGCCCAGACGGCCAGCCAGCCGGTGCGCGCATTCGATCTGCCGGCGCGCGCATTCACGCCGCCGCCGAAGGTCGATTCGACAGTCGTCGTCTTCAATAGAATCGCGACGGCGCTGGAAGACATCAAAGCGCTTGAAAGCGTGACGCAGGCGGCGTTCGGTCAACGCCGAAAAATGCTTCGATCCTCGCTGAAAAGCCTGTTCGGCGAACGCGTCGCCGACGCGTTGCAGTCAGCCGGCATTGATGAAACAGCGCGGGCGGAAGAGTTGACGCTCGACCGGTTCAAGGCGCTCGCCCATTTCTACAGCGGTTTGAAATCACCACGCTGAAACGCTTCGCAGAGTTTGAACTTCTGGATCTTCCCAGACCCCGTCAGCGGCCAGCTGTCGACATAGATCCAGTAGAGTGGCGTTTTTTGCGGCGACAGGCGCGCGCGCAGAAACGATTTCAGCGCCGCCGCGTCCGGACGCGCCGCGCGTTTCGCCCGCATGAAGCAGGCGATCTGTTCGCCCCATTTTTCGTCAGGCACGCCGACGACCGCCGC
>JAGRED010000430.1 GCA_020446725.1 Parvularculaceae bacterium
TACGGCGAGACCGCGCGCAGAAAACAACGCAACGCCTTGCGTCATCTTCGTGCTGAGAACCTGACTTACCATGCGCCGCGCTCCGTCGGGCGACGCTAGGGACCGGCCGTTAAGATTGCGTCAACCAAACCGGCGTCAGAGCCGGTCCGGTCCGACGCGGATCACGGCCTTACCGAAATTCTCGCCGTGGAAAAGGCCGATAAATGCTTTCGGCGCTTCATCGAGCCCGTCATAGACCGACTCGCGGAACCTGATCTTCCCCTGCGCCAGCAAAGGCGCGACCTCCATCGCGAATTGCTGGGCGAGATGAAGGTAAATCGAAACGATGAAGCCCTGCATCTTGGCGCTCCGCGCGATCAGGAAGGCGAGATTGGGCGGGCCGGCCGCCGGCTCTTTCGCATTGTAGACCGAGATCATGCCGCAAAGCGCGATGCGCGCGCCGAAAGCGATGCTGTTGAGCGCGGCTTCGAGATGCATGCCGCCGACATTTTCAAAATAGCAGTTGATCCCATCCGGCGCGGCTTTTCCAAGCGCTGCCGTCAGTTCGCCCGCGTTTTTGCAATCGTGATAATTGAGCGCTACATCGACGCCGCATTCATTCTCGAGCCAGTCGCATTTTTCCGTCGAGCCGGCGGATGCGATGACCTTGCAACCCTTGATCTTCGCAAGCTGGCACACGAGCGAACCGACGGCGCCGGCGGCTCCCGAAACGAAAACCGTCTCGCCGGGTTTGGGCTCAAGAATTTGCGTCAGCCCGGCCCAGGCGGTGAGGCCCGGCATGCCGAGAACGCCGAGATAAGCGGACAAGGGAGCAATGCCGGCGTCGACTTTGGTGAGACCGTCGCCGTTGGAAATCCAGTAATCCTTCCAGCCGCCCTGAAACGCGACGACATAATCGCCGGGCTTAAATCCTTCATTCTTCGATTCGACAACCTCGCTGACAGCGCCGCCATCAAGCGGCGCGTCGAGCGAGAATGGGGGGATGTAACTCTTGACGTCAGGGCGCATGCGCCCACGCATATAAGGGTCAACCGACATCCAGATCGTCCGCATCAGGATTTCTCCGGATTTGAGATCCGGAATGTCATTAGTCCGCACTTCGAAATCTCCGGCCGACGGCAATCCGGCCGGATAAGAAGTCAGGTAGACGGCGTTCTGGCTGCGGGCGCTCATGTCGGTTCTCCTGTCGCGGACTGATCGCGGGCAATTTACCGGTTGCGAGCCAGTCAGCAACGCTTCGCCGCAGTCGCGCCTTAATTGGCGTTCTTTTCGCCCAATTCTCGCCGCGAGTGCGGCCGATAAGACGCTCACGAAAGGGTATCGGGCGGGTCCCCAGTGGCGTTTGGAAGTGATCGGGTCCCCCAAGGCAGGAGGGTTTGAACATGAAGATGATGCTGGTTGGATTGAGTGCGTTGAGCCTCGCGGCGGCGGGATGCCAGTCAACGGGCGAAGGCGCGCTTTACGGCGCAGCGCTCGGCGCGGCGGGCGGCGCAGTCGCAGGTGAAATTTTCGCAGGGCGTCCTGGAAAAGGCGCGGCTTACGGCGCGCTGATTGGCGCTGCGCTCGGCGCCTATGAAGGCTGTTCACGGTCGGGCACCTGCTGGGGCCGCGCGCGCGACCACGGAAATCGCCGTTATGATCGCTACTCGGATCGCTATTATTACGAAGATCCGTGCTACGGCGACAGCTATTGGGATGACGGATCGTTCCGTCGTTACGGCCCTCGCGGCTATCGCGGCGGCGGCGACTACTGCCGCGGCTGACCTGATCTTGTTGCGTAGCGTTTGACAAGGCTCCCGCGCCGGCGACGGCGCGGGTTCTTTTATCGCTGGATGTCGGGCGGCGCCGATTTTTTCCGGCCCTTGCCCATCTGGCTGAGCGCAATCAGCGTCATCGTCGGCACAAAGGCGTCAACCGGTTCGACCGGATTGAGCGCTTCCCAGAACGCGAACAGGCCGACGGGGCCCCATAGGACAAAAGCGATCGCGCCCATGATGATGTCGGTGATCATCCCGGTGCCGGGCATCAGCGACAGCACGGAAAAATCAAGGATGTCGAGAAGAACGGCGAGCGCGAGCTTGGCGACATCCGATCTCATGACGCGCTCCTACCCCTTACGGATGAATGTCGCGACGGATTTCAGCGTTCGCGCGCTTTCCGGCATCAAAGGCTTGAATAACGGCCAGACATGAACGAGCCCTTCTTCGATGCGCAGATCGACCTCGACGCCGGCGGCTTTCGCCTTTTCAGCGACGCGAATCGAATCGTCGCGCAGCAATTCGTCCGTGCTCGCGAAAATGATCATCCGCGGCAAGCCGTCAAATGCTCCATAGAGCGGCGAGACGCGCGGATCGTTCAGCGGCAGGTCGCCGGCGTAGCGGCTCGCGCCGCGCTTGATCGTATCGGCCGTAAACATTGAATCGCTGTCGGCGTTCTCCACGATCGACGCGCCTTGCGAGGCGAGATCCGCCCATGGCGAGAACAGGAAAGCGCCGCCGGGCATCGTCTCTCCCTTCTCTTTCAGCGCCTGCATAAGGGCGAGCGTCAGCCCGCCGCCCGCCGAATCGCCGCCGATATATATGTCGCCGGCAGGAACGCCTGAATCTCTCAAATAGCGCCACGCCGCGAGAGCATCTTCAATCGCCGCCGGACAAGCATGCTCGGGCGCCATGCGGTAGTCGAGTGAGAACACCGGCGCGGCGGCGTCGAGCGCCAGCGCGTAGGTTACCGGCCGATGGGTGCGGGGCGAGCCGAATACATAGCCGCCGCCGTGAAGATAGAGGATTGTTCTTCCCGCTTGCGCATCGGCGGGGCGAAGCCACTCGCCTTTGACCGGCGTATCCACCTCTTCGCGGGCGACGCCTCTCGGCAAGAAAGGCAGCACGCGCGCTTCCACCGCGTTTCGCAGTTCGACAGGATCGACATCCGGCAAAGGGATCTTGCGAAAGGTCGAACGGATATAGCGATTGACAAGGCGGGCGCGCAGGCTTGGCATCAGGGCTTCCGGCGTTTCGGGTCACGCTCACATTAAGCGTGAAACGCCGCCGCCGCCACCGTTATGGACAGCTTGCCGCCGCCTGCGCCTAGCGTCGATAGGGCCGCAAGGTCTGTTCAATCCGCCCGAAGATCGATTTGCCTTTGGCGTCCGTCATTTCGATCTCAACCCGGTCGCCGAATTTCATAAAGGGCGTTTTCGGCGCGCCGGAGGCTATCGTTTCAATCATCCGGATTTCGGCGATGCAGGAATAGCCTGCCCCGCCCTGAGCGACCGGCTTGCCGGCGCCGCCGTCGAGCTTATTCGAAACCGTACCTGATCCGATGATCGAGCCGGCGGCGAGCGGACGCGTCTTCGCCGCATGCGCAATCAGCTGGCCGAAATGAAATGTCATGTCGACGCCGGCGTCTGCGCGGCCGAAGGGTTCGCCATTCAAAGTCACCAGCAATGGCAGGCAGAGTTTTCCATTGCGCCAGGCGTCGCCGAGCGCATCGGGCGTCACCGCGCAGGGGCTGAAAGCGGAGGACGGCTTCGACTGGAAAAAGCCGAAGCCTTTTGCGAGTTCCGCCGGTATGAGGCCGCGCAGGGAAACGTCGTTCACCAGCATGACGAGACGGATGTAATCGAGCGCTTCGACCGGGCCGACGCCCATCGGCGTGTCACCGAGAATGACAGCGACCTCGCCTTCCATATCAACGCCCCAGCCTTCATCTTCCGCCATCAGGATGTCGTCGCGCGGCCCATTGAACGAGTCGGAGCCCCCCTGATACATCAACGGGTCGCTCCAGAAGCTTTCCGGCATCTCCGCGCCGCGCGCCTTGCGTACAAGCTCGACATGATTGACGTAAGCGGATCCGTCCGCCCACTGAAAAGCGCGCGGCAGCGGCGACATGCACTCGCGTTCGTGGAACCGTTCGACAGGCGCGGCCCCGACCTCAAGACTTTGCGCCAGTTCGCGCAAATGGGGTTCGGCATGATCCCAGTCATCAAGAGCGGCCTGCAATGTCGGCGCGATGCGCGATGCGTCCGTGCATCGCGTCAGGTCGTCCGAAACAATCGCAAGCTTGCCGTCCCGGCCATGTTTCAGCGAAGCGAGTTTCATTCCTGTCATTCCCTCAACAAAGATGAGCCGCACCAAGGACAATAGCGGATCAAGACGACGTGACGCTCGCCGTCATGCACGATAAGCGCGAACTGATCCAGCCCTTCATTATAGGCGATAAGACTGTCCGGGCAGTCGAACGGGTCGTCATGGCTTTCGCAATCGAGCTGCAACGCCGCCCGCATCGAATCGCAACAAAGGGACGACGGATCCGGGTGCTGGGTCTTTGTCACTCGGCGGCGTCCTGCGCCTTCCAGCTGTCGACATAGCCGGCGAATTCGACCGCCGAAGCGCCGTCTCCAATTTCCAGAGGATCGCGCGTGTCGATCATCACCGCGTATTCGTCCGTCGCCGGCTTTTTCTGCACCAGCATGTTTTTGAGCGCTTTCGGATGCGGCCCGTGCGTGAAACCGGTCGGGTGAAACGTCATCATGCCGGCGTCGATATTGTCGCGACTGAAGAAATCGCCCGCGTGATAGAAAAGAACCTCGTCGTAATCGTCGTTATTGTGGAAGAACGGAACTTTCAGCGCGCCCGGATCGCTTTCGAACGGACGCGGCGCGAAAGTGCAGATGACAAAACGGTCTGCGAGGAATGTCGTGTGCGCCGACGGCGGCACATGATAGCGATGGCTCATCAGCGGGCGGATGTGCCTCACATTGATCCGCACAGGCGACAATTCGCCGTGCCAGCCGACAACATCAAGCGGATTGTAGGGATAGGTGACAATCGACACTTCCCCGCGTTTCTTGATCTCGACTTTCGTCTCGCGATCGTCAGCCTGATGCGCCTTGAACGCATCATTGATTTTCGGGGCGTCGAAAAGCGCCGGGTCGAAGACCGCATGATTGCCGAGCATCCCCTTGTCGGGAAGCGTGTAGTGCGAATTCGTCGCCTCAATCATCAGGATCGACAGCGGCGTTTTCGGCGCAAGCCGCCACATCGTGCCGCGCGGCAGCATGATATAATCGCCGGGTTCAAAGGCGAGATGGCCGTAGTCGCAAAAAAGGTCGCCCTCGCCCGTATGGATGAACAGCATCTGGTCGCCGTCGGCGTTGCGCGCGAGCGCGGGCATCGCTTTGTCGAGCTTCCAGAACCTCAGCTCCGTCGCCTTGTTGTGGAGCACTTTCGGCGAGGCCCAAGGGCTAAGCGGCGCCTCGTTAAGCGCGGCGAGATTGAAGGCGCGCGGACGCAGGGGCCCCTCGAAATTCGTCCAGCCGGTCGGCGGGCGCCGGTGGTGGAAAAACGCCGCGGGGCCGAAGAAACCCTCTTTCGAGACCTCGCGCTCATAGGTGCCGTCCGGCATATCCGCATGGGCCTGACGGGAGGCTTCCCCCTCGACCCGGGAGGCGGTTATCCACTTGCGCATCGGCGGTCTCCTCGAATTAGTAACATATGTTACCATTTGAGCGATGAGGGTTCAACCGTCCGCGAGCGATTTGTGAGCGGCTTGCCCCGCCCCGTCGAAGCCTCCATATCGCGCGAAAGGAAAAGAGGACGGAATGCGAACCAAGCTGCTCATTCTAGGCTCCGGCCCGGCCGGGCTCACCGCCGCCATCTACGCGGCCCGCGCGGGGCTGAAACCCGTCGTCGTTCACGGATTGCAGCCGGGCGGCCAGATGACGATCACGACCGACGTTGAGAACTATCCGGGGTTCGCCGACGTCATCCAGGGCCCTTGGCTGATGGAGCAGATGCAAAAGCAAGCCGAGCACGTCGGCGCGGAATTCATCGCCGACCTCATCACCGACGTCGACCTGACCAAGCAGCCTTTCACGCTGAAAGGCGATTCCGGCGAGATTTATGAAACCGACGCGCTCGTCATCTCGACCGGCGCGCAGGCGAAATGGCTCGGCCTTCCCTCCGAGCAAAAATTCCAGGGCTTCGGCGTATCGGCCTGCGCGACCTGCGACGGGTTTTTCTATCGCGGCAAGGACGTTGTCGTCGTCGGCGGCGGCAATTCCGCAGTCGAGGAAGCGCTTTATCTTTCCGGCCTCGCCAAATCCGTCACCGTCGTTCACCGGCGCGATAATTTCCGCGCGGAGAAAATATTGCAGGATCGTCTCTTCGCCAAGGCGAATGTCGAGATCATCTGGGACCATCAGGTCGATGAAATTCTCGGCGATACGGACCCGCTCGGCGTGACGAGCCTGCGCCTCAAACATTCAAAGACAGGCGCAACGAAGGAGTTGAAGACCGACGGCGTCTTCATCGCCATCGGCCACAAACCGGCGACCGAGCTGTTCGCCGGCAAACTGAAAATGAAAGACAACGGCTATCTCATCGTGAAACCGGGATCGGTCGCGACAGAGATCCCCGGCGTCTACGCCGCCGGCGACGTCACCGACGACATCTACCGTCAGGCCGTCACGGCCGCCGGCATGGGCTGCATGGCGGCGCTTGAGGCCGAACGCTTCCTCGCCGGTCGGGAATTCGGGGCGGGACATTAGGAGGTCTCATGACTGATCGCGACATCGCCATCCTCGCCGGCGGGTGCTTCTGGGGCATGGAAGACCTTTACAGGAAACTTCCGGGCGTCATCGACACGCATGTGGGCTACACTGGCGGCGACCTCGACAGTCCTGACTACAAGCAGGTGAAAACCGGCGGAACGGGGCACGCTGAATCGATTCGCATCGTCTACGACCCGTCGAAGACGAGCTACCGCACTTTGCTGGAATTCTTCTTCCAGATCCACGATCCGACAACCTCGGACCGGCAGGGTAATGACATCGGCACGCAATATCGTTCTGCTATCTTCTATTTGAATGAGGCGCAGAAGACCGAAGCGAATAGCGTCATCGCGGAAATCGACGCGTCAGGCCGCTGGCCGGGCAAGGTCGTGACGGACGTCGTTCCCGCCGGCAAATGGTGGGACGCGGAGGAATATCATCAGGACTATCTCGAAAAATATCCTGAAGGGTACACCTGCCATTTCGTCAGGCCTGACTGGAAGCTGTAGTTTCCCGGTTCAACTGTGAACTTCGAGATACAACAGCGAGTGATCTGAAAAATCATCTATCCATTTGTCGCGAGAAGCCGCCGTTTTCTTTTCGACCCAGCCGCGGACGTCCACTTCCGCATCCGAGCCGTCTTCATTCTTGAAGAATTTGAACTTGAGGTGCTTCGCGGCGAAGACGTGATCGAGGTTAGACGGCGGAATTGACGACTCGCTGCCGTTCGACCAGCTGTTTGGATGGGTCTTGTCGAGCCGCCGCATCGAAATCGCCTTGCGCGAGGCGCGCTTCTCCCACTTCTTGATCTCGTCGACGGCGGGAATGTTGTGCTTGAACGGATATTCAAGCCCCATCGAATTCAGATCGCCGAGAAACAGGTAATTCGCCTTTTGCGCGCCGCCCGCCGCCTTATCGAGCACTCTCCGGAACTCCAGCGCGCGCTCGATCATATCGTCGCGCAACCCCATACCGCGCGGATTGGTTCCGCTTGCAACGTGCAGAAACAGGATTGCGTATTCCTCTCCGCCGACATCGACTGTCACCAACTGACCGGGACGCATGTGGGTCGTGCCCGATTTGAACTCGATCTTTTGCGTGATGAAGGCGGTCATAGTCTTTTTCACGCCGACGAGGATTTCCTGCGTCTGCGGCCCTTCCGTAATCTGGAAAGTGTAACCAGGCATCTTCGCCATGATTGTTTTCCAGACGGTCGCGCCTTCAACTTCGTAAAGTGCGAACAGGTCCGGCTTCTGGTCGTCAAGGAACTGGACGACACGCCCGACGCGCGAGGCGTCTTCCTTGAAATGCTCAACATTCCACGATGCGATTGAGAATAATTTCGCCATGATCATCTCCCCTAACCAATTGGCGGGGAGAAGTTAGCCGATATGTGCGCCGCAGGCTACTCGCTCAGCTGCGGAACAAAGCCGCCTTGCGTGCGTAAATTTCCTGCGCGTTGTAACGATCGATGATCGTCTGGCGTGCGGCGGCCCGAAGCGGCGCATGCTTCGCCGGATCGTCAAGAACGCGCAGCACCGCGCGCGCTGTCGCCTGAACATTGTAAAAATCGACCAGGACGCCGTTCCTTCCATCCTCAATCAATTCCGTGACGGGATCGGTATCCGATGCGACGAGAAGGCAGCCCGCGCTCATCGCCTCCATCATCGACCACGAAAGAACGAACGGCACGGTGAGATATACGTGGACGGATGAGGCTTGCAGAACTTTTAGGTAGTCGGCGCGGGAAACAAGTCCCGTGAAATGCAGCCGGCTTTCGTCGAAATTATGCTGGGCGAGCATTCGCTTTTTCCAGCTGTCGCCTTCGTCAAGCTTTCGTCCGTAGGCGACGCGGTCTTCACCGACGACAACGACGTGAACGCCGGGACGGCGCGTCATCACCTCCGCCATGGCGGCCATGAATTGCGGGAAACCGCGATAAGGCTCCATGCCCCGCGCGACATAGGTGACGATTTCGTCAGCGTGGGAAAGATCAAGCCCCGGCAGGACGAGCTTCGCACCGGGCGCAGGCGCGTATTTTTCAACGTCTATGCCGTCGTGAATGACTTTCAGCTTGTCCGCCAATACGGGCGGGAACTGGCTTTTCTGATAATGGGTCGGGCAAAGCCCGAAATCGCACGCTGCAAGATCCGTCAGGATCGGCGCATTGCGTCCGCGCGTTCGCAATAGCTGATCTTCCGACGGCGCTTCTTTTTCCATGAACGCGACATCGGGACCGACCGGCTGATAATACCACTCGAAATAACCGATGAACCGCGCGTCGGGCCAGACGTCTTTCAGATACATGCCCGGCCCCCAGCCCGAATGCGCCATCATGACACCAGGCGCATAGCCCTGTTTTTTCAGCTCCAGACAAACGCGCGCGGCCGCCTGACCGTTGATCGCCGCGCGCTCGAACGTCTACGCGTAGGGGTGA
>JAGRED010000431.1 GCA_020446725.1 Parvularculaceae bacterium
CCGTAATAGGGATCGGGCGTCTCGCGCGCATCGCCGTCGGCGAAATCGAGAAAGAGACGGATGTCGCACTCGCGGTTCGGCGGCGCCATGGCGAGGAGATCGGAATGGTTCCTCAAATCCATCGCGAGGAGATAATCGAAGTCGTAAAAGTCGGCGAGTTCGACCTGCCGCGCGCGATGGGCGTTAAGCGAATAGCCGCGCCGCGCGGCGGCGCGGATCATCCGCGCGTCCGCCGGATCGCCTTGGTGCCAGCCGCCGGTTCCGGCTGAGGCGATTTCGATCGTCAGGCCGCGTTCAAGCGCCTTATGGCGCAAGACCGCCTCGGCGGCGGGCGAGCGGCATATATTGCCAAGGCAGACGAAAAGAATGCGGGTCATCGCCAGTCAATTTTTCCAGTCACATTTAATTGAGGTCGCGCCGCTGTTGCAATCGTCTGCGAAGGGATAATCTCGCGCGCGCAGCCAAACCTCGCTCAAGGAGAAATCCAGTGACTTATACCACGTCTTCCATCGCCTTCGCCGCCATCGACCAGATGTTCAAGGGCATGACCTTGTCGCTCGACAAGGCGGCCGCCCATGCGAAAGCGACCGGCGTTGAAGAAACTGTCTACACGAGCTGGCGTCTTGCGCCCGACATGTTCACCATGGCGCGCCAGGTTCAGATCGCGTGCGATATCGCGGTAAGGGGGCTGACGCGCCTCGCCGGATCGGAGCCGGCGACATTTGAAGACACGGAAAAGACTTTCGACGAGTTGAAGGCGCGCATCGCGAAGGCGCACGCTTATATCAAGGATCTTGACCGTGCGAAAATCGACGCCGACCCCGACGCCGACATCACGGTGCCGATGCGCGACCAGAAAATGACATTCAAGCGCCATCAGTTCCTCGCCCATTTCATCCTGCCGAATGTCTATTTCCATGCGACGGCGACGTATCTCAATCTGCGCAACGCCGGCGCGCCGCTCGGCAAGATGGATTTTCTCGCGCGCTGATGACCGAAACCCTCTCCCGCCTGCGGGAGAGGGTGGGGGCAGTTTGAAAAAGGGCCGATGCCAAAGCGTGAGAACATCGTCATCCTGACTGGCGCCGGAATTTCGGCCGATTCCGGCGTCTCAACCTTTCGCGACCCTGACGGCGTCTGGGCGAAATACGACTATAACGAGGTTGCGACGCCCGAAGGTTTTGCGAGAAACCCGGCGCTCGTTCATTCTTTCTACAATGCGCGGCGCGCGGGGCTGACCGATGTGCAACCGAACGCCGCGCATCGCGCGCTCGCCGCGCTGGAGGAAAGGCTCGGCGATGCGCTGACGCTCGTCACGCAGAATGTCGATAATCTGCACGAGCGCGGCGGGTCGAAGCGCGTCATTCACATGCATGGCGAATTGTCGAAAGCGCGCTGCGGCGCCTGCGGCGTCGCCCGGGCGTGGGAAAGGGATCTTTCGGTCGAAACGCGCTGTCCTGACTGCGGCGCGGATCGCTTCATGCGCCCCGACGTCGTCTGGTTCGGCGAAATGCCGATGTTCATGGACGAGATTGCGGTTGCGATCGATGCTGCGGACCTGTTCGTGTCGATCGGCACGTCAGGGAATGTCTATCCCGCCGCCGGCTTCGTCGGCGAGGCGCGCTCGCGCGGCGTTCCCTGCATGGAACTGAATCTCGAACCGTCGGAAAACGCATGGGCGTTCACCGATGCGCGTTACGGACGCGCCAGCGAGATTGTACCGGCGTGGGTGGACGCGATAATGTCGTCCTGACGGATCACTCCCGCCCGCAAAGTTTCCCGTAAAGGTCCGGCCGGCGGTCGCGGAAGAAGCCCCAGCTCGACCGGCGCTCATCGCAATGATCGAGATCGATCGTAGCGGCGATGAAGCCTTCATCGGTGCGGTTCATCTCGGCGAGGAAGTCGCCGCCTTCATCGGTGATGAAAGACGAGCCGTAGAAAATCTGCCCCTCTTCGTCGCCGATGCGGTTCGAGGCGCATACCGGAATGACGTTCGAGACGGAATGGCCGATCATCGCCCGGCGCCAGCGCGACTGCGTGTCGAGGCCGGGGTTTTCCGGTTCCGATCCGATGGCGGTTGGGTAGAAAAGAACCTCAGCGCCCATCAATGTCATCGCGCGCGCCGTTTCGGGGAACCACTGGTCCCAGCAGACGCCG
>JAGRED010000432.1 GCA_020446725.1 Parvularculaceae bacterium
GCTGACGCCGCTCGCCGCGTTGCGTTTATTCACTTGTCAAAGAGCCGGCGGCGCGCCCGATAGAAGATGCGCCGCGCCTGTCGACTTAGGCGCGGGCGTAACGCATTCAAGTAGCGATTTTGTTGTATTTGCGGCGCGGCGTTCGCCTTATCGGCGTAGCGCGCGGCGGCCTGTTTCAGGCTCGACCCCATCTTCCTTGTCATGATCGTAGTCGGACGCGCGCAAGCGTTTGGCGATCCATTCCGGCAGGCGGTCTTCAAGCCGGTGCATCATCCGGTCGAACCAGCGCCAGCGCTTCCTCAGCCAGCGGACTTCCGCCGGCGCCGCCGAAACGAAAAGCAGGAAGCCGAGAATGACAAGGACGATGCCGAAAGGAATCGGCGATATCGTCAGCACGACGCCGAACCCGATCAACAGAAGCGCAAAAATCGAAACGGCGATCCTGAACACGATCATGCTTTTGCGTCTCCGGACGTCTCCGGCGCGGTCTCTTCCTCGACGGCCTTGATCGAGGTCGGCCCGCGCTTGCCGACCACTCTAACAAGGCGGTCAAACCATCGCCAGCGCCGCCGCATCCTGCGGATGATCGGCCGCGCCGCCGGGTTCGCCGCGGCGATCATCAGGACGCCGAGAATGACAAGCGGCGCGCCAGCGGGCAGCGGCGAGAAGGCGGCGATCATGCCGTAAAGAAACAGCGCGAGACCGGCCAGCGACGTGACGATCCGCGCCGCGATCACCCGCACTGAAAAACTGTGGCGCGCCATCTGGCCTCCCGGCCGGCGATCTTAACCGCCCCGCCGTCGGCTTATCCATCCTTAATAAATCCTTCCACCGTTTGTTAACGACGAAAAGTCTACCTTTCGGGCCTTCTCTTCGCGCATGGAAAAGCTCTGGCCGGCGTCCGCCCATGTTATTCAACTCGACGGTATTTTTCCTGTTCTTTGCGGCGTTCTTCGTCGTCTATTGGCGGCTGCGCGGAAATATTTTCGGCCAGAACGCGCTGATCTATGGGGGCTCGCTCGCCTTTTACGGCTGGTGGGACGAACGGTTCCTGATCCTGATCGCGCTTTCGACTGCGATCGACTATATCGCGGCGCTGGGCGCGGCCGGCGAAAAGGCATCGGCCGAAGAGCGGCGCAAGGCCGGCCTGATGCTGATTTGCGTCGCCGTCCTTGCGACCGCGCCGACCTTTTCGACGAGCTGGGTGTGGTTCGCCGCCGTCATCGCCTTTCTCGCGACGGGGCGTATTCTTCTTCCATTCATCCGCGGCCGGAAAAGCTGGCTCATCGTCTCACTTGTCGCCAATCTCGGCCTTCTGGCGGCGTTCAAATATTTCGGCTTCTTCACAGAGAGTTTCATCGCCGCCGCCGAAGCGATCGGTGTTCACGTCAACGCGCCGATGATGCGCATCATCCTTCCGATCGGCATTTCCTTTTATACGTTCCAGACGCTTTCCTACACGATCGATGTTTATCGCGGCGACATGAAGCCGACGCGGTCGCTTCTGAACTTCGCCGCCTATGTCTCCTTCTTCCCGCAACTTGTCGCCGGGCCGATCGAAAGGGCCCGCGCGCTGCTGCCGCAATTCGCCGTTGAGCGGCGCTGGGATGGCGAGCGCGCTTTTGACGGCGCGTTGCTCTTTCTATGGGGGCTCTATAAGAAGACCGTCATCGCGGACAATCTGGCGCCGATCGTCAACGCCGCTTTCGCGGCGCCCGGCGAGACCGCTGCGCCGTTCATGCTGCTCGCGGCGCTCGCCTCCGCGCTTCAGATCTATTGCGATTTTTCCGGCTATTCCGACATGGCGCGCGGCCTCGCCAAAACGCTCGGGTTCGAGCTGATGATCAATTTCAACCTGCCTTACATGTCGCGCACGCCGTCTGAATTCTGGCGGCGGTGGCACATTTCGCTTTCAAGCTGGCTGCGCGATTATCTTTACGTTCCCCTTGGCGGCAATCGCGGCGGCGAACGCAAAACCTACCGCAATCTGTTCCTGACCATGCTGCTCGGCGGTCTGTGGCATGGCGCCGCCTGGAATTTTGTCGCCTGGGGCGCGTTTCACGGCGCCATCCTTGCGGTCTACCGTTTCCTGCATGTCGACGACGCGCTCGGGCGCGTCAGGGCGGGAACGCGACCCGGCGTCGCGGCGCATCTATCCGCCTGGATCGTCATGTCGACCTTGACGCTTGTCGGCTGGATTTTCTTCCGCATTGAAAGCCTGGCTGACGCGCCAGCCGCGCTCGAAAAGATATTTTCGGCGCAGGCGATGGCCGGGATCGCCTCGCTGCCGGAAGCGGCGATGCTCGGCGCGCTTGCGCTGCCGCTCATCATTTCCCACGTTGCGAACCGCTTCCTCCCTGAGACCATCGCCCGGGTCGTCGCTTATTCGCGCGGGCCGGGCGGCGCGCCGTTGCTCGCGCGGGCGAATGCGTTCGCCTTGCTCTTGTGTTGTGTGACATTCCTTCCCGCAGAAGGTCAGCTCGACTTCATCTATTTCGATTTCTAGGGCGCGCATGTCGTTTTTCTCCCGCATCGTCCTCGTCGCCGGCTTCGCGCTCTACGCAGCGCTATTCGGGGAATTTTTCCTGCGCGCCTTTTCGCCTCAATCCTTTATCCCGCGGGAGGTGACGGGCGCGCCCTATGGCGTGCGCATGAACAAGCCGGGCGCCGTCTATCGCCAGCGCACGCCGGAAACATCCGCCGTCGTGCGCATCAACGGGCAGGGGCCGCGCGCCGACCGGGAATTCAGCCTTGAAAAGCCCGCCGCCGCGACGCGCATCGCCATCTTCGGCGATTCCTATTTTCTCGGATACGAGGCGCCTATTGAAGAAATCGCAGCGACGCAGATCGAGGCCGACCTCCGCGCGGCGCAATGCCCGGTCGAGGTCCTCAATTTCGCTGTTTCAGGGTTCGGCACCGGCGAAATGCTGCGCACGCTCGAAGCGAAAGGGCTTGCCTTTCATCCGGACGTTGTGATTTTCCAGTGGCATCATTCCGACCCGGACGACAATCTGCGATCCAATCTCTATCGCCTTGGCGCATCGGGGCTTGAGGAAACCGGCGCGGTTTATGAGCCGGCGATGGGATTGCGCGAAACGCTCGAGGCGAACGCCGCCTACCAATTCATCGCCAATCATTCCCATCTTTTCGCTGCTGGCCGAGAGCGCGCCTCGCGCTTCATTCGCCGGGCGATGGCGGGGCATGTGTTCAGCCGCGCGACGACGACTGGCGCGGACGTATCGGCTGAACGCATGGCGAGCGAGACGGATATCGCCATGCTGGCGCGCGCTGAAGCCGACGCCAAGACTGCCGGCGCGCTCTTTTATGTTGTCGACGTGCCGGGCGTCCAATCGCGGGCGCGGTTCAATTCAAGTTTCCGGCTGCTTCCGGACAGGCTTGTCAGTCGCGCCAATTACCTCTCGCCGATCAATGCGTTTGACCGGGCCGCGTCGAATGATCGAAAGATTTACTGGGAGAAGGGGCAGAAGCACCTGACGCCCTATGGCAACGCCGTGCTTGCGCAAATGGTCGCGGAAAGCCTGCTTGCCGATGAGGCGGCCCGAACCGCGCTTGATTGCCGCGCGGGGGAAGCCCGCGACCGGTTGGCCGAGCGATCTCGCTGAAGAATTTTGGCGCAAAAAAACCGCCCTCCGCCGGTCGGCGGAGGGCGGCCTTTAGCGTGACTAGA
>JAGRED010000433.1 GCA_020446725.1 Parvularculaceae bacterium
AGTCATAGCGAACCGTTTCTGTTGGCCTGCCGCATCGGGCGGCGAACCGGTCGTCTGGAGAATTCAAAACAGACCGGCGCGGAGCGGCTGCCCGCTGCGCGCCGGCGGTAAGGTGATATGGAGAGCCCTGCGCGCATCCGCAATGGCGCCCGCCCTACTCCTTCTTGCCTTTTGCATCCGCCTTGGCGTCGCCGCGCGGTTCGGTGGCGGCGACGCTGCCGCCGGCTTTCTCAACCGCCTGGCGAGCGCCGGCGGTCGCGTACGCGACTTCGATATCGATCTTCGATTTGAGATCGCCGACGCCGAGCAGGCGAACGCCGTCGAACATGCGGCGGATAACGCCCGCCTCAACCAGCGCGCTCGCATCAATCTTTGACTTGGCGTCGAGCTTGCCGGCGTCGATCGCTGTCTGGATGCGGCCGATATTGACCTCGGCGTATTTCGCACGGTTCGGCTTGTTGAAGCCGCGCTTCGGCATGCGCATGTAAAGCGGCATTTGGCCGCCTTCGAACTGGCGAATGCCGGTGACGCCTGAACGCGCCTTCTGGCCTTTCACGCCCCGACCGGCAGTCTTGCCCTTGCCGGAACCGATGCCGCGGCCGACGCGCTTGAACTTGTACCGCGCGCCTTTGTTGTCGGAAATATCGTTGAGCTTCATCTTCACTCCTCCGGACTTGCGACGAACCGGAAGCGCTTCCCTTCCAGCCGCCTCGCCCTGTTGCGTCTCTACTCGATCACTTCGACGAGGTGAGAGACCTTTGCGATCATGCCGCGCACTGACGGCGTGTCTTCGAGCACGCTTTCACGGCCGATCTTGTTCAGTTTCAACCCGATCAAGGTCGCACGCTGCTCTTTCGGGCGACGTTGCGGGCTCGCCTTCTGGCGCACCTTCACGGTCTTTGTTTCATTCTTCGCCATTGTTCCCTCGGAGCCTTAGGCCGCGTCGGCGCCGGTCTGCTCGCCGCCGCCAGTGCGACCCGCGAGAATATCCGACACTTTCTTGCCGCGCTTGGCGGCGATTGAACGCGGGCTGGATTGCGCTTTCAGAGCGTCGATCGTCGCGCGCACCATGTTGTAGGGGTTCGACGAACCCAGCGATTTCGCCACGACGTCATGGACGCCGAGCGTTTCAAAAACCGCGCGCATCGGACCGCCGGCGATAATGCCCGTGCCCGGAGGCGCGGCGCGCAGAACGACTTTGCCTGCGCCCCAACGGCCGGCGACGTCATGATGGAGCGTCCGGCCTTCGCGCAGCGGAATGCGAACGAGGCTGCGTTTGGCTTCCTGCGAGGCCTTGCGGATCGCCTCCGGCACTTCGCGCGCCTTGCCTTTGCCGAAACCGACGCGACCCTTCTGGTCTCCGACGACGACGAGCGCCGCGAAGCCGAAATTCTTGCCGCCTTTAACGACTTTCGCAACGCGGTTGATCGCAACGAGCTTGTCGACGAATTCGTCGCGCTCTTCACGGTCCGCAGCGCCGCGGCCGCGACCCCGTTGGCGATCGCCGCGGTCGCCACGCTCTTGTCTGTCTTCGCGCGCCGCATCCGCGAGCGCCTTGATGCGGCCATGAAAGATATAGCCGCCGCGGTCGAAAACGACGTCCTTGATGCCGGCCTTCAACGCCTTTTCGGCGAGCGCCTTGCCCACCTTCGACGCGGCTTCCTTGTCGGCGCCCTTCGCGATGTCGCCTTTCAGCGCGGTATCGAGCGATGAGGCAGAAACAATCGTCGCGCCTTTCGCGTCGTCGATGATCTGCGCCGAGATGTTTTTCGACGACCGAAAAACAGACAGACGCGGACGACCGCCCGACACGGCGCGGATCTTGGACCGATTGCGCTGTGCGCGTTTGTTTTTCTGAACTGCTTTGCTGGCCATGGCCCTGCTCTCGATTCTCCGGCGAAACGCCGCGCTTACTTCTTCTTGCCTTCCTTGCGGAAGATAAACTCGCCTTCATACCGAACGCCTTTGCCCTGATAGGGCTCGGGCGGACGAAGCGAGCGGATTTTCGCCGCCGTTTCGCCGACAAGCTGCTTGTCGATGCCGGAAACGATGATCTCGGTCGGTTTCGGCGTTTCAAATTTGACCCCGGCTGGCGCCGGAACCTCGATGTCATGGCTATAGCCGAGCGCAAGGTTGAGGTTGGCGCCTTTGAGCGCGGCGCGGTAACCGACGCCGACAAGCTCGAGCTTGCGGGAATAGCCGTTGGTGACGCCGGCCATCAGATTGGCGATCATCGTGCGGCTCATGCCCCACTGGGCGCGCGCCGCCTTCGACGATTTATCGTTCGGCGTAACGCCGACCTCTTCACCTTCCAACGCAACCGAACAAAGGTCGTTGACGACGAATTTGAGCTCGCCTTTGGGGCCCTTGGCGGTCACCGTCTGGCCCTCGACCTTCACCGTCACGCCTTTCGGCACCGGCACCGGCTTTTTACCAATCCGTGACATGGATCACGTCTCCTTCAACCGGTCCTAGTAGACCTGGAACAACACTTCGCCGCCGACATTGGCGGCACGCGCGGCCGTATCGGACATGACGCCCTTCGGCGTCGAGACGACCGATATGCCAAGGCCGTTGCGGACGGACGGCAAATCGGAAACCGACGAATAAACGCGACGGCCGGGCTTCGAGATGCGCTTGATATTCGTGATGACCGGCGCGCCTTCGAAATATTTCAGTTCAATTTCGAATTCGGGTTTCCGGCCATCCTGCTCCACCCGCGAATAGCCGCGGATATAGCCTTCGTCAGCCAGCACATCGAGAACGCGGCCGCGCAGCTTTGACGCTGGAACCGCCAACGAGTGATGCTTGCGCATCTGCGCGTTTCTGATGCGCGTGATCAGATCGCCGATAGGATCATTAATCGCCATTTGCGGAACTCTCCTTACCAGCTCGACTTCACAAGGCCCGGGATCTTGCCCTCGGACCCTAATTGGCGAAGCGCCAGGCGCGACATCTTCAGCTTCCGGTAAAACCCGCGCGGGCGGCCGGAAACGAGGCAGCGATTGCGAATACGCGTCTTCGACGAATTGCGCGGAAGCTCCGCGAGCTGCAGCGTCGCCATAAAGCGTTCCTCAGCCGGCTTCGACTGATCGTTGATGATCGCTTTAAGACGCGTCCGTTTCGCATCACAGCTCTTGGCGAGCCGGCGACGCTTCAGGTCGCGTTCGATCATGGATTTCTTCGCCATTCAGTCCTCCGTTAGACCGGTTTCCGGACGCTCCGGACCTTGCCTATCCAAAATTCTTTCCCGCCTATTTCCGAAACGGGAAGTTAAACTCCGAAAGCAGCGCGCGCGCTTCATCGTCGGTCCTGGCGGACGTGCAGACGATGATGTCCATGCCGCGAACCTTTTCGACCTGGTCGTAATTGATCTCCGGGAACACGATGTGTTCCTTGAGGCCAAGCGCGTAGTTCCCGCGCCCGTCAAAGCTCTTCGGCGAAAGACCGCGGAAGTCGCGGACGCGCGGCAGAGCGACGGTCACCAGACGGTCGAGAAATTCGTACATCCGGTCCTTGCGCAGCGTGACCTTGCAGCCGACCGCCATGCCGTCGCGCAGCTTGAAGCTGGCGATCGACTTCTTGGCTTTCGTGATCACCGGCTTTTGCCCGGCGATCATCGCAAGATCAGCCGCCGCCTGTTCGACCGCCTTGCGGTCGTTGACGGCGTCGCCGACGCCCATATTGATGACGACCTTTTCGATCTTCGGCGTCATCATGACGTTCTTGTAGCCGAATTGCTCGCGCAGCGAAGGTCTGACCTTTTCGCTGTAGTGCTGCTTAAGTCTCGGCGTGTATTTTTGCGCCTCAGCCATCGATCACCTCGCCGGTCCGACGCGCAACGCGGACTTTGCGGCCGTCGTCAAGTTTCTTGAATCCGACGCGCGAAGGCTTTCCGCCGACCGACAGCGCGACGTTTGAAATGTGCATCGGGGCTTCCTCGCGGACGATGCCGCCGCGCGACGTCGCCGTCTGGCGCTGGTGCTTCGCGACAATGTTGACGCCTTTAAGAAGGACGCGGTCTTCCTGCGGCATCACCGCAACGACCTCAGCCTCTTCGCCGCGATGCTTGCCGGCGAGCACGACAACCTTGTCGCCCTTTTTGATCTTGGCGGCCATGGCTAGAGAACCTCCGGTGCGAGCGAAACGATCTTCATGTGGTTGGCGGCGCGCAGTTCGCGCGTGACCGGGCCGAAGATGCGGGTGCCGATCGGCTCTTTGTTGTTGTTGATCAGAACCGCCGCATTGCGATCGAAGCGGATGACGGAGCCGTCACGGCGCTTGATGTCCTTCGCCGTGCGAACGACGACGGCCTTCATGACCTGGCCCTTTTTCACGCGCCCGCGCGGAATCGCTTCCTTGACAGACACGACGATAATATCGCCGACGCGCGCATATCTGCGCTTGGACCCGCCAAGCACCTTAATACATTGAACTCGCTTGGCGCCTGAATTGTCGGCGACATCGAGATTTGTCTGCATCTGGATCATTTCGACCCTCCACGGACTTTCGTCCGGCCTCTATCTTTGACTAACTGCGTCTCAGCCCTTCGAGCCGATACCGATGACTTCCCAGCGCTTCATCTTCGATTTCGGCGCGCATTCCTGAATCTGGACGAGATCGCCCACTTTGAACTGGTTCGCTTCATCATGAGCATGAAAGCGCTTCGACCGCTTCAGCGTCTTCTGAAGGACCGGGTGTTTGAACGTCCGCGTGACGTTCACGATGACGGTTTTCGCGCCCTTGTCGCTGACCACCGTGCCCTGGAGTATGCGCTTCGGCATGTTCGTCCTCGCCTTATTTCGCCGCCGGCGTCTTCTGACGCAGGACTGTCTTGATGCGCGCGATATCCTTGCGCACTTCGCCGATGCGCGAGGTCTTCTCAAGCTGACCCGACGCACGCTGGAATCGCAGATTGAACTGCTCTTTCTTGAGCTGAAGGAGACGGTCCTTCAGCTGATCCTCAGTCATGTCGCGCGCTTCTGCTGCTTTCATGGCCTTCTTCCTTGCTCGCCGATGCGCTTAACGATGCGCGTCTTGATCGGCAGCTTCGCCGCGCCGAGCGCGAGCGCCGCGCGCGCCACATCGTCAGGCACGCCGTCAAGCTCAAACATGATGCGGCCCGGCTTCACTTTCGCGACCCAGTATTCAGGCGCGCCCTTGCCGGAGCCCATGCGGACTTCGGTCGGCTTCTTCGAAACCGGGACATCCGGGAACACGCGGATCCAGACGCGGCCGGCCCTTTTCATTTCGCGCGTGATCGCACGGCGCGCCGCTTCGATCTGGCGCGCGGTGATCCGCTCAGGCTCAACCGCCTTCAGTCCGTGCGAACCGAAATTCAGTTCCGTCCCGCCTTTGGCGGCGCCGCTGACGCGACCCTTGAACTGCTTCCGGTATTTCGTTCGCTTTGGCTGCAACATGACGTCAGCTCTCCGACCAATCTCTTACGTGCGCGCTTCACGGCGAGCCGGAGCAACGCCGCCAGTTTGCGCCTCTACAATCCGCGACTCCTGCGCCATCGGATCGTGCTCCATGATCTCGCCCTTGAAGATCCAGACTTTGACGCCGATCGCGCCG
>JAGRED010000434.1 GCA_020446725.1 Parvularculaceae bacterium
AACCCATCCGCAAGCCGCAGCTGGACCAGATCCTCGCCAAGTGGATCGACGAGGCGATCGCCTGGGATGAGTCCGCTTCGGCGTAGGCGGCTGATTCAGCCGATGACCGCGGCGAGTTTCGATTGCGCATAGGCGAAGCGGGAAAGCTCCGGCCCGGTGAGAATTCCATTTCTGTCGGCGTCGATTGAAATGAATTCTTCGAGCTTTGAATCGACGAACTCTGAGCGGGTCAGCCTTAGATCGTCACCCGCGATCCATTCATATTCGCTGCGGGCCTGATCGCGAATTGCGGCTTTCTGCGCAATTGAAAGCGAGGCGGTCACGGGCTTTGGAACCGAAACGGTCCGCACGCCGGTCACCGTATCGATCGCGATAAACCCATTGAGGCGGGCGAGCTCGGCGCTGACAATGCCGAGGACGGCATATTCGTCCGCGCTCAGATAGCCGTCCTTGTTATGATCGGCTTTATCGAAGGCCCTCTCCGCCTGATGCGCCGCGTCTGAAGCCTCCAGCGAGCGCGCCGCAAGGTCGTACGCCGGCACTTCAATCGCCGGCGTTCTGGCGACGAGGCTTCCGCCCGCAGCGGCGGCGGCAGCGAGCGCCGGCAGGGCGATTTTCTGGAACAGCGCGGAAATCATGCCTATGTCTCCCGTGATCTACGACGGAAGATTGCCCGTGCAAGGCGGCCTCAAGAGGATGAAATTTGGGTCTTGTTCGGGCGAACCCGGCCATTTCGAGGCGAACGGCTCTGATTCGCCTCTATTCCGCCGGCGACAGAGCTTTCACACGCGCCCACCGGTCCTTGATCTTGGCGGAAGTAAGGCGCGAGCCGTCCGGCGACCAGCCCGGCGCGCCGAGCGTGTAGCCGATGACATCGCGCAACGATTTGGCGGACGCGACATCCTTGATGATGCCTATCCATTCATTGAAGGCGATGACAAACGGATTGAAGGTGCCGAGATTCTTGACGATGCCGTAGCGCGGCTTTTCCGCATCGTCTTCGGGAACGAAGGTTCCGAAAATCTTGTCCCAGATGATCAACACCCCGGCGTAATTCGCATCGAGATATTTCGGATTGGTGGCGTGATGCACGCGGTGATGGCTCGGCGTATTAAACAGAATTTCGAATGGCCCCATCCGGTTGATCATTTCCGTGTGGATCCAGAATTGATAAATCAGGTTGAGGCCGAATACGAAGGCGAGCATCGCCGGATGAAAACCGAGCAGGACGAGCGGCGTCTTGAAAATAAGCCCGTTAAGAACCGAGCCTGTCCAAGTCTGCCGTAACGCCGTCGACAGATTATAGTGCTGCGATGAATGGTGAACGACGTGCGTCGCCCAGAAAAGGCGCCGCTCATGAGCGACCCGGTGCAGCCAATAGTAGCGAAGGTCATCCAGCAGGAAACACAGGATTACCGCCCACCAAGCGTTCGGGATATCGAAAATCCGAAATTGATAGACGGACGACCAGACCGCGCTCAGCAAGGCGAGCCCGCCAAAATGCGGGATGAGCTCGCTCCCCATGCCCATGATTAGGCTGGCGGCCGTATCGCGGGTTTCATAGCGCCCGCGCCCGGTGAGCTTCCATGCGGCGAGCTCAACAAGGATCAGCAGGATGAAGACCGGAACGGCGAGTTTTACGACGTCAGGAAATTCCATGGGCGGATTATAGTCGCGCGCCGGCGAGGCTCAAAACCCATTGTTCAGCTGTCGTCTCATCCGTCGCGACGACGCGGACCGCACGCAGGGACGGCTCCCTCATCCGGAACTCAATGATTGTTCCGTGTCTTTCGACCCCAACCGAACCGTGACGAAACCGGCGCGTCCCAAGGCCGTCGCCATTCGCAAAGACGACGGCGGTTTCCGAGCCGTCCGCCGAAACCGCCGCAGCGCCCTTGCCGTCCGCGCCGAAAAACCATTCCCCGACGTCAAAGTCGGGCTCGTCAAAGGCGAGCCGGTCCTGCGCCGCCTCCTCAGTGACGGCGACCGACTTCATCGCGCCTAGAAGCCAGGAGACGGCGATCAGGATTGCGATCCCGGCCAGCGAGACCGCAAGCTCAATCAGCATGCCCTCGCTCATGGCCTAGATCAGCCGACAATGTCCGAGCCGGCGAAGAAATAGGCGATTTCTTCTTTCGCGGTCTCGGGTCCATCCGATCCATGAACGGAGTTTTCGCCGATCGATTCTGCGAATTCGGCCCGAATCGTTCCCGGCGCCGCTTTCTTCGGATCGGTCGCGCCCATGATCTCCCGATTGCGGGCGATTGCGTCTTCGCCTTCGAGGACCTGCACGACGACCGGCCCGGACACCATGAAATCGACCAGCTCACCGAAGAACGGGCGTTCCTTGTGGACCGCGTAGAACGCTTCGGCCTGCCGGCGCGCCATATGGATGCGCCGCGACGCGACGACGCGAAGCCCGCCTTCTTCCAGCTTCGCAACGATCTTTCCGGTCAGATTGCGACGGGTGGCGTCCGGCTTGATGATGGAAAAGGTGCGCTCAAGCGCCATTGGGGGCTCCTGTGGTGTTCGGGTTGCGAATTTGGCGGGTTCCCTAACAATCCCGCGCCCGCCGGGCAAGCGCCGCCCCGCCCCGACGGGCCGGCCTGGCAAAATTGACGCGGACCGCCTGACCATGACTGGCGAGGCGCGCCGCACCCCGCGTATCCGGCGCCGAGGCTATTCCGTGTTCCGGGCGGGCGCTTGTTTCGGCGAGGCACCGCCGTTAGG
>JAGRED010000435.1 GCA_020446725.1 Parvularculaceae bacterium
AAGGCGAAGCCGCCGATCTCGTACTGCTCAGCGCCGACCCGCTTGTCGACATCGCCAATACGTCGATGATCGCTGGGGTCTTCGCGCATCGGGACTATTTCGACCGCGCCGAACTCGATGCATTGCTTGAAGAAGCAAAGGCCGAGGCGGCGAAGGACGGGCATTGAGCGGTCGAAACACCGACGAATAATGGACGCCTTTTCGCGCAAAACCGGTTTCTGCTTTTCCCGCCCTGCGCGCTAGTCGAATTCCGGCAGGCGCTTTTGCATATAGGCGGCGGCGGCAAGCATGAATTCCGGCGATTTCAATTGCGCATTGAAAATTTCGCCTTCTTTTTTCATGCGTTCGATAACGACATCGCGGTTCGCGCGAATAAGCCGCTTTGTGTGCAGCATGGCGTTCGGCGCCTGCGCGGCGACGGCGACAGAAATCTTCCGGCATTCCTCCATGAAGGACGCCGCCGGGAAAATCCGCGAAATGAGACCGGCGGACAGCGCCTCGGCGGCGGACAGGACACGCCCGCCGATGAATATGTCATTCGCCCAGGCGTTGCCGACCGTCATCGGCAGCAGCAGCGAAGAGGCGGCTTCGGGAACGACGCCGACATGCGGGAATGGCGAGCGGAACGTCGCACGTTCGCTCGCATAAACGAGATCTGAATGAAGCAGCATGGTGAGGCCGACGCCGACCGCCGGCCCATTGACGGCCGCCATCACCGGCTTGTCGCAATTGACGATCGCTTCAAGGAAACGAACGACAGGCGGCTTGCCCTCCGGCAAACCGGCGGCGAAGTCGCTGAGGTCATTGCCGGCCGTGAAGCTGTCGCCCGCGCCGGTAATGATGACGCACCTTATCTGCGGCTCCGCGTGCGCCAGTTCGAGCGCATCGGCGATCGCCAGATACATGTCATGCGTCAGGGCGTTCTTCTTGTCCGCCCGGTTCATCGTGACGGTGAGAACGCGTCCGTCGCGCTCCGTAACAACGTGGTGTGTCATGCGGCGTTTCTCCTGCGGCGCCGACCGGCTCTAACCGCCTGTGCAACGAGCCGCAAGGATGAACCGCAGCGCGCGAACCTGTCGCGCACACCGGCGGTCCGGCCTCCGCTATATTGAACTTGCTCTAGCTGAAGCGCCTGACGAAAGGCGTGCCGGAAAACAAGAGGAGGTGCGGCCGGCCATTGATGAAGCCGTCGAACCGGACGCGTTCGGGCGAAGTTTCATCGCCGAGACGCCACGACCCGTCGCGCAGCGGCGTCAACGGTTCGACATTGCCTATGAACACGCCCCCGTCGCGGGCGTAAGCGTAAAGCGGTCCGCCCCACCGATCGTCATTATCATAGCGTCCGGCGAGCGCTCGGAGCGACGCATCGGCCGGCGGCTTGAATCCGACAGCGGCGTCGACGAGATATTCCTTTTCTCCGATCCACGCGCGCACCGCCTTGCCGTTCTCGGTTTCAATGACGACGCCCGTGACGGCGAATTCTTCATCGGTCGTCGCGAACAAGGCGCCGCTCGCCTGCTGCAGCACGCTGACGCGGCCGTCACGCAGCAGCTGGACCTCTGCGCCGTTCACGATTGTTTCGAAACGGTCGCCCGCTTCCGAGACGAACGCGCCGGCATACTGTTCCGGCTTGTCGAGTGCGATCATCGTCGGCTTCGGCGCCGGCGACGGAAGCCCTTCCCTGATTGCGCGCATCAGCTCGCAGGCATAGGTCGTGACGCGCACCGGCCGGTAATTCAGCGAATAGTGGATATTGGCGGACGCAAAAGCGGCGACGCCCGCCTCCGGATCGACATGGAGCGAGGAACAGAACGACACCATCCCGCCAGTGTGGTGTAGGTATTTGCGGCCGTCGACTTCAATGCGCGCAATGCCGTTGCCGTATTTGGCGCCAGGCCCCCATCCTTCCGCCGGATCGGCGAGAAACTTCTTCGCCGTTTCGTCCGAAAAGAGCGGCGCGCCTTTTCCGGCCGCCAGGTCGAGCAGAAAACGCATGAATTTCGCCATATCCGCGGGCGTCGCGGCAATGCAGCCGGCGGGGCTGTCTGAATCGACCCACGGCGTCGCCGTCATGCGCGACGGTCGCGGGGCAAGCCTGTCCGTCAGCGCCTGTTCGTAGCCCTGCGCATAACGCTGGCGGTCCGCAACGCGCATACCCGCGCGAGAGGCCGTCATGCCGATCTTGTCGAGCACGCGCGATTTGACGAGGTCTTCATAGAGAGCGCCGTCGGCGGCAGTCGCAATCTTGCCGGCGAGATCGTAGCCGGAATTCGAATAGGACCAGCTCGATCCGGGCGCATAGCCGACCCATAATCCCCCTTCGGGAAAAATCGTCGAGTCGGCCGGCAGTCCCGATGTATGATTGAGAAGATGCTGAAGCGTGATCGCCTCGCCGCCGCGCACGCGGACGCCTTTCAAGGCGTCATGAAGTTTGACATCCGGCGTCAGCGCGCCTTCGTCGATCAGCGAATAGGCGGCGAGCGCCGTGAACATTTTCGAAATCGAGCCGATCTGGAAAAGATGGTCCGGATTTACCGGCGTCTTCTTGTCGACATCGGCAAGGCCGGAGGTGACGAAGCCTTCAAAACCGTCGCGCGTGACGACGGCGACGGTCATGCCGGGAATACCCCAATCGGCGCGCACCCGGACGGCATAGTCGGCGAGCGCATTCAGCGCTTTTTCTTCCGACTTGCCGCCATTGCCGCGCGGTTTCGCGTCAGCGCTGGCGGCGAGCCCCGCTGCGACAGCCACGCCGCCGATAAAGATCCGCCGATTAACGTCCATGAGCCCGTTCCTTTTTTGGGACCGAACTTATCGCGCCCCGCGGGAAAAGGAAGGGTCGCGCTTAGTCCCGATAAATCGCAATTTCTTTTCGATCGCCCTGCTTCACGCCCCGGAACATGCCGGCGGAATTGAAGTCCATCACGAAGTCGCCGTCAGGCCCAAGGACGATTACGCCGCCGTCCCCGCCCGCCGATTGGAGGCGATGATGGATGACGTCACTGGTCGCCTCGGCGACGGACTTGCCGGAATATTCGACCTGCGCGCAGATATCGCGCGCGATCGTCAGACGGATGAAATATTCACCCCAGCCTGTCGATGAAACGGCGCAGGACTTGTTGTCGGCGAATGTGCCGGCGCCGATGATCGGCGCATCGCCGACCCGGCCATAACGCTTCAATGTCATGCCGCCGGTCGACGTGCCGGCGGCGAGATCGCCGTTCCGGTCAAGCGCGACGGCGCCGACCGTGCCGTATTTGAAATCATGCGGCAGACCGCTTTCGCTTTTGCCGGCCGCAGCGTCTTTCTCTTTTTTCAGCGC
>JAGRED010000436.1 GCA_020446725.1 Parvularculaceae bacterium
CTGGCGCGGACTTAGCGGGCGATCGACGACATAGCCGGCGATCGTTCCCCTCAGGCCGCCGGCGTCAATGTCCGTAACGCCGCCTTCGGCGCAAAGCGCCTCGACCAGCGCGTCGAGCGGGGCGCGCGTCAGGCGCCCGTTCAGCCAGTGGCCGCGTTCCCAGTTCGGCGCATCGCCCCAGATGTCGGCGCGCGCGGGAAAGAACGGATAGGGCCGCGCATCATAAGCGTAGACGTAGAAGCGGTTCGTCTCGATCAGCGTGACGCCGCCGCTCGTTTCATTATTGGCGCGCCAGTAAGCGTGCACGGCCTCAAGCGTGCGCCGCTGCATCAGATCATCGCGCGCGCCGGAGGAATAGTAAGGCAGCGCCGATTCCGACGATTTCGGATCGACGAACACATTCGGCGCGTTCGCGCCCTTGTCGACAGCGGGACATCCAAATTCGGTCAGCCTTATCGGCTTTGATCGCGGAACCCACGCTGTCGCGCCTGGCGACCTGACGAAATTCGGCCGGTCGTGATGGGCGTTCTTCCACCAGTTTCGAATATCCTTCGCGCGCCAGACCCAGGGTTCGTCATAGGTCGTATCCGTGATCGGCGTTCGCGCCTGCGCGTCGCGATCGGCCTCGCTTGCATAATACCAGTCGTAATTTTCACCGCCCTCGATATTCGCCGCGATATAGTCGCGGTCGTATCGGCTTTTGCGCCCCGCATTGAGATCGGCGTGGTCGAACCCGTCGCGCCAGTCGGACAGCGGCGGATAATAATCGACGCCGATGAAGGAAATCGCGGGGTCCGCCCATAAGGGATCGAGGTGAAAGAAGCGTCCGTCGGACCTCGTCACGCCCGACCATTCCGACCAGTCGGCGCCATAGGAGATTTTCGCTGACGGCAAGATGCTCTTCACATCCGCCGCGAGACTTTTCAGCGCCGCGACCGCCGGGAACGCCCCCGTATGATCGCGCGCCGTCGTCAATGCGCGCAATTCCGATCCGATGAGGAAGGCTTCAACGCCGCCGGCCGCCGCGCAAAGATGCGCGTAATGAAGAATCATGCGGCGGAAAGACCATTCATTCGGCCCCGAATAGGAAACGGCGCCGTTCGCGACTGTGAAGTCGGACGGCGCGGCGGTTCCAAAGAAGCCGAGAATGTCAGCGGCGGCGCCCGCCGTTCCGTCATTCGCGCCGACGGTGATGCGCCCGCGCCAGGGATAAGCGGCCTGTTCCGCGCCGCCGTAAGGGTCGGGCGATCCATTGCCCGGCGCCACGTCCATCAGGATGAAGGGATGAAACTGAACGGCGAGCCCGCGCGCCTTCATCGCGACGATCGCCTCAATGACGCCCGTATCGTCCGGCGTGCCGCCGTAAGCGGGGCGTCCGTCGATCATCGACACGAGACGCGCCTCGCCGCGCGAAACGCCCCCGCCGCGCCACGGCGCCGGCGTCGTCGTCTTGTCATAGGTTTCAACGCCCGGCCGCAGCGCGCAGTTGCCGGCGCGCAGATCGTCGCCGAACCAGGAAACGACGAGCGAGGCGGCCTTCAGATTTTTCGCCGCGCTCGACAAGGCGTCGAGCGATGCGGAAAAATCCGTGACGCCGTCATTGTTGTTGACGTTTTCAACCCGCGTCACGCCCTCTTCGATTTCGCGCGTCGTTTTCGTCGTTCCGTAGACGAACTCGCCTGATCCTGGAATGATCGTCACCGCCTCAAGCGCGTTTTCGAGCGCGTCGGGATCATCCTCGCCGAGCGATTTTTCAATCTCGAAGGAAAGCTGCGGAATGCGATTGCCGAAATCTTTCAACGGCAGGTCTTCAAAGACGATATAGGCGAGGCCCCGAAAGGCGGGCGCGCCGTTCTCGACCGCATTGATGAGATCGTCCGGCGTCTGCGCCGGCGTTCCGCGATGGACGCGATGATTGACGCGCGACAGATCGAACGGCTTGCCGTCCGCCCAGACGCGCGCGACGCGGTCGATCGGCCCTTCGCAAAGCCCGACCGCGAATGAAAGCGAATAGAGATATTCCCTCACCGTCGTTTTCGACGCGGCGAGGCGGCCGCCCTTGCCGCCCGAACTTTCCGTCGTTTCCGACGCCGTCTCCTTGAAATTCGCCGCCCAGATGAGCTGGCCGGAAATGCGCGCGCGGCCGAAGACGCGCGCGACGCCTGCGCCCTCCGTCGAGGACTGGATGGTGAAAGCGTCAAGGCGCGGCCCTTCAACGGTGCGCTTTCTTGGCCCGAAGATCAGCCTTTCGGCGACGCCTGCCGCGTAAGCGGCGGCCGTCGAAGCGACCGTCCGTGCGAGGACTTGTCCGACGCCGGCGCGCCCGACAGCGGATGCGGCGGATAAAATCAGCTGGGCCATGACGATACTCCCGGAAAATCGAAGACGCCGGCGATGCGTTCCGTCCACCAGCGGCTGAGCCAGCTTTCGATGACGGCGCGGCCGGCGTAAGCGTGGATGAACCGCCCCTCGGCCGAGACGACGCCGCAATGTTTGGCGGGGCCTGTGCGGACGATGCGGAAGATGAGCACCTGCCCGGGAAGCAAAGTCTGCGTCATCCCGGATGCTGCGCGGCATGAAATGACGCGCGGCTGTTCCGGGATCTCTTGCAGAGAGAGGTCCCGCATCTGCAAAGCGTTGTCGACCTCAATCAAATGCCGTCTTGCACCCTGCAACAGCGGCTCGTCGGCGGGGCGACGCTCATTCCAGTCCGGCGTGTAGGGCGGCGGCGTTTCGGGCGCCGAACCCAATATTTCCGTATAAAGACCGATGACGAGGCCGAGACAGTCGCATCCCGCGCCTTTCGCCGAGGCCTGGTGCAGATAGGGCGTGCCGAGCCACTCGCGCGCCGCCGCTACAATGTCGGCGCGCGACAGGGCGGATTTCGTTTCAAGGAGCCCTGTCACCCCGAATGCGCTGCGGCGCATAAAACCGGTAAAGAGACGCCTCACCGCTTGCCTCCGTCATTCCGGTCGGCTTTCAGCGGATAGGAGATCGCGAAATCATTGCCGGGCATCAGGTGAAAGCCCTGGAAATTGACGAGATTCGAAAACTTCGCCTTGCACGTCTCCGCGCGCTTGTCGCAGCCCGCCGTCACGGTGAAGGCGTCGCCGATCTGCAGCGGTTTTCCGGCCGGCAGCCAGAGCGAGACCGCATCGGCCGATGCGTTTTTGTCCTGCGCCTTCACATGCGCGCGCGCGCCGGCGTTCGCGCCAGCCGTCCAGAGGAGCGCGCCATGGGTGAACCAGCCGGATGGAAAGGCGGCAAGGCCGCTCGCCAGAAAGCGCTGATCGTCGAGAATGCCGGTGATCGCGCCGGCGCCTTTATACGCCGCGGCCGCGACATCGACGCCGCAGCGCGCGTCGCCGAGAACCGCGTCGCAGCCGCGCTGATAGACGCGCCCGACCGTGCGGTCGAGCGCATAACTCGCGCCGCGAATCTCCGCGCGGAAGCGTTCGCCCTCGCGCGCAACCTCGCCGATGACGCCGCGCTTCAGCAACATGCGCTGCGCGACGTCTTCCCAGTTGACGCGCCAGATCTCCACCGCCGCGTCGTCGTATAATCCGGCGGCGAGATCATCAGCCGCAAGCGCGGCTGAGGAAAGCGCGCCTTCAATTTCACTGTTGTCGACGGAGAGATCGGCGCTGCTCTCAATCGCTGCGCCGTCGGCGCCGGCGTCCGGTTCATAAACGACGCCGCCGAAGCTGAGCGCGCGGTCATGATCGGTGAAGCCGAGAACGGCGCCGTCGGCGCGCGCGATCTTCCAGCAGGTCGCGAGCGTCGTCGCGCCGCATTCAAGATGCGCCGAAAGCTGAGGGTCGATCGCGCGCATCAGAGCAGCACCTCGATCAGCGGGATCGACGGAATGTCGCCGGCGCGAAAGGCCGCAAGATTGATGCGAAGCGCATCGGTGTCGAACCGCGCCGGGCAGTCGAAGAGATAGCCGGCGGTGATCGCCGCGCCCGCGGGCGGCGCGACGGCGAAGGTCACCGTTCCCGTCGTCTCATCCGCCGTGAAAGACGCCGTTTCGACGCCGTCGACAGCGACGCGCACCGTGCCGGCGACAGGCTTGGCGATCCGCCGCAGATAGGACGCGCCGCCGTTTTCATAGAGTTTCGTCAGGGGGAAATTCAGCGTCGCGCCGTCGCCGACGCCGATCAGCTGATCGTCCGCCGTCACCGCCTTGCCATAGGCGGAGGATTGATGATCGAACGGATCGCGGAAGCGAAACCCGTAAAGCCGTCCGCGTCGCGCTTCGAAAAAGGCTGTCACCTTTTCGATGTCGGTCATCGACTTGACGCCGTAGCCGGCGTTCCAGCTGCGCCGCGAATTCGCCCATTGCGCGTTGCGTTCTTCATGGCCGGAAACGAGCGTGACGATTTCCGTCTTGCGCGTCGGCCCGCCTTCTGCGTTCAGGGAGATGTCGAGCGGAAAAAGCGTTTCGTGGAAGTTTGTCATGCGGGGGCTCGTGCGGTTGTGTAATGGGAAACGAAGAGCTTCGCTCCGCCGCCTGGTTCGCGGCGAAGACATGCGAGCGTCATCCCGGATGCGCCGCAGCATGAAATGCTGCCGCGCTGATCCGGGATCTGCAGCGGCGCGTGATCCCGGACCGGCATTGCAGCGCTGCGCGCCGCAACGCATCCGGGATGACGGTTGCAGCCGACATTCACTGGTTCCGCGCTCCTCTGGCGATGACGCGCGAAAGGCTCGCGGCGATCTGGGTTTGCGACGCGCGGAACGATTCCGCATTCGTCACGCCGGGAAGCGTGATCGAGACGTTGATCGGCTGGCCGGCGCCCGCGCCGATGCGCCCTGAAACGGAGGGAACAAAAAGCTCAGGCCCCCGTTCGCCGACAAGGTAAGACTGACCCGCCGCAACAGCGCCGCCCGCCGCGCGTCCGCCGCCGAAGGCGCCGGAAAGCGAGGAGAAAAGAAGGTTTTCGATCGGCTTCCGGATAAAACTGTCGATCGCGACGCGCTTCAGATCATTGACGATCGAACGCGCGAGCGATTTCAGCGACAGCGAACCCGATCGCGCGGCGCGCGCCAGATCGCGCTCAATCGCGCGCGCGGCCGACGTGAACGCATCTTCAATGAGCGTGGCGGCGGGCGCGATCTCGTCGCGCGCGACGCGGGAAATTTCCGCCCCCGCTTCGGAGAAGCCGGCGGAAAGGCCGACGGTTGAAAGATTGAGCGAGATGTTTTCGGTCATGGTTGAACATCCGGGTAAGAAGCGATGAGATCGTTGAGCTGCGCGCGCGAAAGCGCCGCCGTTTCGTCAGGCGCGAGCGCGCGCCATTCGGCGAGCGTCAGCGCCCAGAAGTCTTCCGGCTGAAGGCCGAGCGTCAGGACCGCGAAAGCGAACCAGCGGCGCCAGGGAATCATGCGCCCTTCTCCGTCGCCAGCGCGCGAAAGGCCTCCGCGATGGCGCGCGCCGCCTCGCCAAGATCGATGTCGCTCGCTTTGAGCGCGTCGATCGAAACGAGCCGTCCGCCGCCCTGGATGAGCGCCTGCAGGATGAGCAGAAGGTCGCTGACGCGCGGCGCTTCGAGCTTCTTTTGAAGGGCGGTGAAATCACCGCCGCCCAGCGTTTCCTCAAGCGCGGCGAGCGCGCCGAGCGTCAGACGCAGGGTCATCGTCTCGCCATTGATGCGGAGTTCCGCGTCGCCCTTGCGGTGCTGCGTCATGGCGCGGCCGCGAAGGTGACGACGCCCGCCGAGGCGAGCGCGATAGATACGCTCGCCTCGCCGTCATGCTCGCCGGCGTAATCGAGATTGGCGATCAGGAACGGCCCTTCGAAAGCGCCCATGCCCGGAATGACGAGCTGGAAATTCCTGACCGCGCCGGAGAAGAACGCCGCGCGGATCGCGTCGGCCGCCGCATCGTTGAGAAAGACGCCGGCGCCGGAAACGGAACATTGCCGCACGCCCGCGTCGCCCAGAAGTTCGCGCCAGCCGTTCGATTCAGAATGCGTCGCATCGACCTCGCGCGCGTTCAGCGAAATCGTCCGCGTTCTGAGGCCGGCGACGGTTGAAAAGCTTTCCGGACTGCCGCCGTCGCCGATCTTGACGAGCATGTCCTTGCCGCGTTGGGCGGTCATGAGAGTCTCCTTGTTGCATCAGAAAATGCGTCACCCGTCATCCCGGATGATGCGCGGCATGAAATGACGCGCCGCTGATCCGGGATCTCCTGAAGCGAAAGATCGCGTATCTGCAAAGCGTCGCATCGCGCCGCATTGCGCACGGGATGACGATATGGATTGCACGCCATCACGCCATCTCCGTGACGGCGCGGAAACGGATGACGCCCTGCCAGGCGTCCGGTTCGCGGCGATGGATGACGTCGCTGAAAGTCGCGCGCAGCGAGATGAGCGCGTAACCCGGCACGATGAGCGGCGCGTCGTCGAGCGCTGAAAGCAGCGCGGTGACAATGTCTTTCACCTCACGCCGCCCTTCATAGCGGGAATGAACGATAAGGCGGATGTCGTGCTCGATGAGCGCGTCGGCGCCGGCGATTTTCGTCTCGCGCGCATCGCCGAAAGCGACATGCGGAAAGACCGGTTGCGACGGCGCAAAGTCATAGACGCGCGGCGGATCGCCGATCATCGCCTTCAACGCGTTATCGGCCAACAGGGCGGCGTAGATCGCCTTCTGCAAGGCCCAGCCTGCTTCGCTCATAACCAGCTCTCCCGATCGGAAATGGACGTCATCCAGGACGCGCTGCGGCGTAAAACGCCGCTGCGCTGATCCGGGATCGTTCGCGGCGAGAGATCCCGTGGCTGCAAAGCAGCGCTGCGCGCCGCATTGCGCACGGGATGACGTTTTGATGCGCTCATCACGCCGCCTCCTCGCCGATAAGGAAGACGCGCCGGCCTTTTTCATCGTCCGTTTCAATCGACACGACGTCATAATCGACGCCTCCATGCCGGATGCGCGCGCCGATGGCGGCGTCCGGCCGCGCGCGCACGAGCGCCCGGATGCGTCGCAGGCGCCGCGTGCGTTCGCCGGCGAGCGATGAAACGGACGCCAAGAGCTCTACCGCCGCCCAGATTTCCGTCGCCGGCGCGAAGACGACGGCTGCGCCGCCCGCCTCATCCGGCGTTTCTTCGCGCGCGAGCAGTTCTATCCGGTAACGAAGGGCGCCGATCATAACCGCACCTGCCGGTAGGGCGCGATGAGCGCGGCGATGTCCGGCGCGGTCGGTTCACCCTCGCGGTTCTCGTAAAGATGGGCGGCGAGAACCTTGATCGCGAGTTTCAGGGGATCAGGGATCGACGCGACATCCGGCCAGCCCGTCGTGAAGGAAATGACGAGCGCTCCCGGCACGGATGTTTTGAGTTTCACCCGGCCGACATCGCCGATCTGCGCGTCATAGGCGCCGGCGGGCAAGGCCTCGGTGACGCCGTTACGAAGAACGCCGACGGCGTCGATCGCCAGCACCGGCGAAATAGGCAGGATCACCGCGCATTCCGGCGCGCGCCCCAGCGTCAACCGCCAGGATTGCGGCGCCATGGCGATGCGCCATCGCGCCTCGATCGTCTGGCGCGCCGCGAGGCCGAGGCCCGCAATCAACGCATCGTCGATCGCGCTGTCGACTTTCAGATGCTCTTTCAGATCGGCGAGCGAAACCGGTTCCGCGCTCGGCGGCGATGTCAGCGTCAGGGACATGATACGCAACTCGTCCTTCTGGTTTTCTGCGTCTTCGGATTCGTCATCCCGGATGCGCTGCAGCGTGAAACGCTGCCGCGCTGGTCCGGGATCACGCGATGCGGGAGATCCCGTGTCTGCAACGCATCGCTTCGCGCCGCCTTGCGCACGGGATGACGCCCGCCACCGCGCCTTACGCCGCGGCGAACTTCATCAGCTTGACGGCGTCGAAATTCTGGACGCCGCCGCCGACGCGCTTCGTCGTGTAGAAGAGAACGTAGGGCTTCGCCGAATAGGGATCGCGCAGGATCTTCACGCCCTGGCGGTCGACGATGAGATAGAAGCGCGCGAAATCGCCGAACGCGATCGCATGCGTGTCGGCGCCGATGTCCGGCATTTCCTCGACTTCCGTCACCGGATAGCCGAACAGCGTCGACGGCGAACCGGCGGAAAGCGAAGGCTGCCAGAGATAATTGCCGTCGGCGTCCTTGAACTTCCTGACGACCGAGAGCGTCTTGCGGTTCAGCGCGAAGCGCGCATTGGCGCGATAGGCCTGTTTCGGCGCATAGATGAGATCAAGCAGACGATCGGCCGGGTTCGACGGATCGAAACCGCCGGCGCCGCCCGAGGCGACATAGCCGATCTCATTCGGCGCGCGGACGCTTTCTTCCGTGATCGGATAGGAAAGAAAGCCCTTCGGCTGGTTGACGCCGTCGCCATTGACGAAGGCGTTCGTTTCCTGGCTGGCGAATTCACCCTGCACTTCGTCGGCGAGCCATTGCTCGATATCGACGACGGCGTCGTCCAGCAGCGTCTGCGAGGCCGCCGGCATCGCGTAAAGCTCCATCGTCGGGAAGTCGATCGAGGAAAGCGTCGGCGTCGCTGTTTCGACGCGCCCGCCCGTTTCGCCGACCCAGCCCGCCGCGCCGCCGCCAAGCGACACCGGCTTTCTGAACGTCGTTGTTCCGATTTCGCGCACCGTCGCGATCTGGCGGATCGGCGAGATGTCGCGAACCGCCGCGGCGATGATGCGCTCGGTCGGTTCGGGCGCGAGATAGCCGCCCTCTGCGTCGTTCGCCGCATTCAGCGATTTCGTCTGCAGCGCGAGCACGGCCGAGGCGTCGCCGGTGCGCATATAGCGCTCGATCGCGGCCTTTTTCTCATCCGCCTCGCGCGTCTGACCGAGAGCCGGGCGCTTGGCGCCGAGCGCGATTTTGTCGAGCGCGGTTTTCTGGTCGGTCAGCGCCTTGTCGATGCGCGCGACCTTGTCGACGAGAAGACCGTCATCGCGCTTGCGCTCGATGGCGGAAAGCCGTTCGTCATTGGCTTCCTTGAAACTCTCGAACGCCGAAAGGAAGTCGCGCATCGCGCCCTTCAATTCATTGTTCGTATTGCGTGACTTTTGCTCCATGTCGTTACTGCTCCTTACGCTGACAGGATTAGGCGGATAAAATTCTGGCCGCTTCACGGACATGATCCGCGAAGGCCCGGATGGATCGTTCCTTTTCGTCATTGAGAACCGGCGTTTCACGGCCGATGCGGGTGAGGCGCGCCTTGGGCGCCATCGGGAAGGTGACGAGCGACACTTCCCAGAGTTCAGCTTCCGAAATCCGGCGCGCGCCGGATGATTTCGCCGCCTTGACGGTGCGAAAGCCGATCGAAAGACCGTCGATGATGCTCGCGCGGGCAAGCTCGGCTACTTCCCGCGCGGTGCGTGTCGCAAAAAGAATTTCGCCATGGGCGTAAAGCCCCTGCGCGCGCTCCTCGAACCCCAGCCAGCGGCCGATCGGATGTTCCGCCGCGTGCTGGTAGAGAAACTTCACCGCCTGCGAGCCCGTTCTCGCGAGCGACTTCCTGAACGCGCCGGGCGCGATGACATCGCCGTTGAGATCGACTTCGTCATAGATCGCCGCCCAGCCTTCAATGGAGATGCTGTCGCTCATCGCGCGCCCTCCCCGTCGAGTTTCGTTTCAATCCGTTCAAGCTGCGCGCGCATTGCGGAAAGCTGTTCTTCAAGGCGCGTCGTGCGGACGATGAGTTCGGCGGTCGCATCGCTCTTGCGTTCAAGCTGCGCGAGGCGTTCGGCCGCCGAGCCCGACCACAACAGCGCGAACGCGGTCTGGATGAGGATCGCCGCGCCGACTGCGACGGAGACTTTCAGTTCGGAAAATCTGAGGACCGCTTCACTCATCGCCGCGCTCCTCAATTCCGAGTGCGCGGCGCTTTTCATCATCGCTGAGGAAAGTCGCGGCGGTGATGCGCGCCCACTGGGCGTCGCGGTCGGCAGAGAGCGCTTCAATCGCGCCGGCGTCGCAGTCGAGCCTTGCGCCGTCGAATTTCGGCGCGAGCCAGCTCGACAGGGACGCCGCGGTTTTCTTCACCAGCGGCAGCACCGTCTGCTTCCAGAAAGCGAGATTGGCTTCCTTGTAATTCGCGTAGGTGTTGTCGCCCGGAATGCCGAGCAGCATCGGCGGCACGCCGAAAGCGAGCGCGATTTCGCGCGCCGCGCCGTTTTTCGCCTCGACGAAGTCCATGTCGCTGGGGGTGAGCGACATGGACCTCCAGTCGAGGCCGCCATCGAGGACGAGGGGGCGTCCCGCGTTGGCGATTCCGGAATAGGCGCCGACGAGTTCTTCTTTCAGCCGTTCAAACTGTTCGGCGGTCAAACTCTCCGCGCCGTCGGGCCCCTTGTAGACGAGCGCGCCGGACGGGCGCGCCGCATTGTCAAGAAGCGCCTTGTTCCAGGCGAGCGCGGCGTTGTGAAAATCAACCGCGCCGGACGCGGCTTCCAAGGGCGAAAGCCCGTAATGATCGTTTGTCGGGTGGAAGAGTTTCAATTGCAGGATCGGCGAGAAGCCGTCCGCATCGGCGCGAAAGACGGTCTTGCGTCCCGATACGGAATATTCCCAGCCTTCAGCCCAGCCCGACGCGCCGACCAGCGCCTTCATTCGATCAGGGCGGAGCGCGTAAAGCTCCTTCACCGCGCCGTCGAGCGCAACCGCTTCGAGATAGGCGTTCCCCGCCGTTTGCAAATAGCCGTAAAGGCTCTCAAGGAGCGCTGCGCCGGACTGTTCGCTGTTCGGATGCGCCATCAGCGCAAGGAGCGGATGATCGCTGAGGACCGCGCCGTTCTCAACAACGCGCAAGGGCGCGGCGCTCGCCGCTTCCGCGACAAGGCGGATGCAGCGATAGGCGATGACGTTTTTCTCAAACCCCGCGCGCGCAAGCGCGGCGTAATTCTTCGGCGTCCAGACCGGCTGGCCCGGCGTCGACAGCGCGACAAGCGCGCGCGCTTTCGATTGTTTTTTCTCAAACAAGGATGCGAGGTTCATTGAAACCTCGCTTCCCCCCTCTCCCGCAAGCGGGAGAGGGGCCGGGGGTGAGTGGAAATCTTTTTCATCCCCTCACCCGGCTCGGCTTCGCCTCGCCGCCCTCTCCCGCAAACGGGAGAGGGCATCCAAAGACAGTTTACGCAACTCACCACATCAAACTCCTACATGATCCGCTTGATCTGCGGCGCCGCGCGCGGGCGCAGCATCAAATCCGTCAGCGCCCAGACGAGCGCGTCGAGCCGGTCAGGACTTCCGGCGGCGCTTTTCGATCCCGCGCCGGTGAACGTCGTCATCTGGTCTTCAAGCGCGACGAACGCCGCGACATGGCGGACAAGGCCCTGTTCGTAGAGCGCGGCGACCGGTTCGGCGCGCAGGCGCTTGCCGCGCGTTGCATGAACCGCGCGCACGGGAACGCCGGCGTCGACGCCTTTCACAATCTCGCGCACCATGTCGCCGCCCTGGTTCGTCTCAACGACGATGCGGTCGGCGGCGTATTCGTGATAGGCCGCGACGGCGCGCGCCGCCCATTGCCGCGGGGAAAGTCCGCCTTTGGAGCGATCGTCGAGAACGAAGGCGCGGTCTGCGTCATCGCCCTTGAGAACGCCTGCGATGACGATCCCGCATTCATCGGCGTTCTCGCCCGCCGTCGCCGGCGGATCGACCGCGACGACGATGCGGTCGAGCGATGAAGCAAAGCCCAGTGGAACCGAGATGCGCGCATGGGAGATCATCTCCTGCGTCCACAGGGCGCCGGCGACGTCCTCAACGAGTTCGCCAAGGAGTTCCTGGCGGCCGAGGCTTGTTCCTTCATAGGCGGCCGCGATTTCATTGAGGAACGCAGCCGAAAGATTGGCGGCGTTTTCATAGGTCGTCGCGCGATGCGTGACCGTTCCCTTCGCCGCAAGAAGACGCTTCAGCAGCGCCGTCGGGCGCGGCGTCGTCGTGACCACCTGGCGCGGACGGCGCCCGAGACGCAGCGCAAGCTGGAGGTTGCTCCAGGTTTCTTCCGCATGCTTCCATTTGGCGAGTTCATCGCTCCAGGCGGCGTCGAACTGATGGCCCCTGAGACCGTCCGGGTCTTCCGATGAAAAGACGTAACCGACTGAACCGGACGGCCAGACAAGACGCCGGCGCGAGGCTTCGTAATGCGGACGGCGCGCTTCAGGGCCGATATGCGCAAGACCGGAGTTTCCGTCGATCATGACTTCCCTCCCGTCGGCGTAGGTTTCGGAAACGAGCGCGATGCGCGCAGGGCTCGCGCTTTCATCAATGAAACTGCGCACCCATTCGGCGCCGGCGCGCGTCTTGCCGGCGCCGCGCCCGCCGAGCAAAAACCAGACGGTCCAGTCGACATCGTCCGGCTTCGGCCATTTCTGATAATCGTGCGCATGGTGATCATACCACTCATGCTCCGTTCCGCCCGCGCGGCGTCGTTTGCGATTCATCTCCGCCGCAATGAAGCGGAGCATCGCCACGTGCGAATCCGTCAATGTATTTGTCGAGGCGCTGCTGGAGGACTTCGGCTTCCCGATCGAGTCGGGCTTCTTCGTCGGCGTTATCGCCGCTTTGGTCATTGGCCTGTTGTTCCTTGCGTTTGCGGGCGGCGATCGAATCCGCGTCGTCCGCAACGCGAATGAGGACCTGCGCCGTTCTGGCGACGCGGTCGAAGGCCATGTTGTCCTTCTTCTCCTTCGGGTCGACGTTCTCGAGACGCTCAAGCGTCAAATCGAGCGCGAGATCGAGAATGCGCTCGATGCATTCGTCCCGTCGCCTTTGGCGCTCTTTCGCTTGCTCTTCCGACATCGGCTCCTCCGCCGGCTGAAATTCAAAACCGGGGTGAAGGCTAGGGCCGCCTGAAGGGGGTGGGATAAGTCGGGGGATAAGTGGTGGGATAAGTAGGGGGATAAGTGGTGGGATAAGTGGTGGGATAAGTTTTTTTTCGCGAGCGGAATCAACGTTCTATATGGTTAACGAAAAATATTTTCGAAGCCGCGATGCGCGCCCTGAAACCGTAGCGGAATCGTGCAGGATTAAGGGCGCGCGGGTTGCGTTCCGTGTACCGATCATCAACCGGCGGGCGGCGTTTTTCTGAATTGCAGTTCCCGCTCCGCTCATCCCGGCGGAAGCCGGGACGACCGGGGTGAATGTTGCGAGCGCAACGCACTCCCCTCTCCCGCAAGCGGGAGAGGGGAACGCTTGTTGTCAACGTCCCCGCACCCTGTAGGCGCAACGCCTTGCGCCAGCGAGAATGTGTTCCTCGCGCGTGACGGACACATCCTCGCCCAATACATCCGAGAAAACGGCAAGCTCGTTCGCGCAGAGCCGCGTGCATTCCTTCGCCGCGGAACAGATCGGGCAATGGTTCTCAACCAATATCCAATCGCGCCCGTCTTTCGTCGCATCGGCCATATAGCCTTCCTCGCTGCGCATCGCAGCGAGGCGTTTGACTTTCTCGCCCAGCGTTTTCGCGCCGGATAGCCGTTCGCCATACGCCTTGCGTTGAACGTCGCCATGGCGGTCGATAAGCTTTTTCAAACCGGCGGCGCCGAACAGCGCCTCGACAGACCGGATCATTTCAACCGCGAGCCCCTGATGCGCGTCGGGGAAGAGCCGCGCGGCGTCATCGGTCAAGGACCATAATTTCGTCGGCCGGCCCCTGCCCGCCGCTTCCGATCGGGCGGCGACGAGGCCTTCCTTTTCAAGCTCGTAGAGCTGCAGCCGCATCGCCATCGCGGTGAGGTTGAGCGCCGCCCCGAGATCGCCGGCGGAGAGCGCGCCTTCCCGCTTCAGCCGGTCGAGGATGGCGCTGCGCGTCTTGCCGGCCTCCCCCGCCATGGCGGGCGCCGTCGTTGATTTCGCTCGCTTTTCGCGCGCCATGAGACCTCGATCGATTGCGCCGTTCGCCGCTATCGGCATTTTGACTGACCGGGTCTTTATAAAAGTCATTGCTTTCTTAAACAAGCCGCATTATTGAAAGTTTATTCTTTCATAAAAAAACAGGGAGAGCCCGATGAATAACAGCCGGAACGCGACCGCCCCGGAAACAACCGGCGCAAAGAGCCCGGCAATGCGGCTTGAGCACGCCAATATCGTCGTCACCGCGATCGAGCCGACGATCGCTTTCGTCACCGCCGCTTTCCCCGGCTGGCGCGTCAGGAACCGCGGGAACGAGCCCTTCGCCGGCATGCCGCGCGAATGGGTTCATGTCGGCGATGACGACAATTATCTCGCGCTCACCGCCTATGGATTGCCGCCGGAAAAGAAAGGCCGCGCACGCGATCTTAAAAGTTCAGCGCCCGGCCTTGCGCATATCGGCTTTGAAGTCGCTGACATCGACGCGGTCGTCGCGCGCCTGAAGGCGGCGGGCTTTGAGGCTGATCATTGGGGCCCAGATCACCCATGGCGGCGCAATGTCTATTATCTCGACGGCGAAGGGCTTGAATTCGAATTCGTCGAATATGCGAGCGCCGATCCCGCGAAGCGAAACAGCGATGCCTGATCCGACGATCCTCGGCGTTCTGGGATCGGCGCGCGGCGACGGCGACACGGGTCGCGTCGCGCGCGCAGTGTTTGATCGTCTGGACGATGCGCGCCTTTGCGATCTCGATGATTTCGCCGTCGGGCCCTATCGCTACGACTATGCGAATGAGGGCGATGATTTCCTTCCCCTCGCCTTCAAGATGACGCAAGCCCGCGCGATCGTCTTCGCCTCGCCCGTCTACTGGTATTCGATGTCGGGGCAGATGAAACTCTTCTTCGA
>JAGRED010000437.1 GCA_020446725.1 Parvularculaceae bacterium
GGCGAGATCAAGAACTCAGTCTGGATCAAGGCCTATGAAGATCGCAACGTGCAGATCGGCCTCGCTTGCGGTCTGTCGGGGCGTGCGCAGATCGGCAAGGGCATGTGGGCGATGCCCGATCGCATGGCCGACATGATGGAGCAGAAAATCGGCCATCCGATGAGCGGCGCCAACACCGCCTGGGTGCCGAGCCCGACGGCGGCGACGCTGCACGCCATTCACTACCACCGGATCAACGTTTTCGACCGCCAGAAAGAGCTGCAGTCAAAGCCGACGCCGGGTCTCGACAAATTGCTGACGATCCCGCTCGCGGGGCGCGCCAATTTCAGCGCCGAAGACGTTGAGAAGGAACTTGAAAACAACATTCAGGGCATTCTCGGCTATGTCGTGCGCTGGATCGATCAGGGCGTCGGCTGTTCGAAAGTGCCGGACATCAACGATATCGGCCTGATGGAAGACCGCGCGACTTTGCGCATTTCCTCACAGCATGTCGCGAACTGGCTGCGCTGGGGCGTGTGTTCCAAAGAGCAGGTCGACAGAACCTTTCTCAAGATGGCGGCGAAGGTCGACGCGCAAAACGCAGCCGACGGCGCCTATGAGCCGATGACGGATGATCCCGCGAAGAGCGTCGCTTTCGCAGCGGCGAAGGCGCTCGTCTATGAGGGCGAGAAATCGCCGAGCGGCTATACCGAACCGCTCCTGCACGCATACCGGTTGAAGAAAAAAGCCGGCGGAAAATAGGAACGGTAAAGGCGGAAGGCGATGATCTGGCTGGCGCTCGCTTTCCTCCTGACCGCGCTTCTCTATTCGATGGCGGGCTTCGGCGGCGGGTCGACCTATAACGCGCTTCTCGTGCTCAATGGCGTCGATTACGAAATCCTTCCGGCGATTGCGCTCTCCTGCAACATTATCGTCGTCCTGTCGGGCGTCATCCAGTTCCTGCGCGCAAGGCGCATGAAGCTGAAAGACGTCGCGCCGCTATGCCTTCTGTCAGCCCCGGCGGCGTGGCTCGGCGGCCGCATTCCAGTGCCGGAGACGCTGTTCATCGGTCTGCTCGGCGTGTCGCTGCTTGCTGCGGGCGTGTTCATGTTCATCGACGCGCCGGAGCCGAAGACGATCGACGCTGAAAAGCGTCCGTTCGCCTTGCCGGTCTCGATCGGCGGCGGCATCGGTTTCCTGTCCGGCCTTGTCGGCATCGGCGGCGGGATTTTTCTCGCGCCGTTCCTTCATCTCATTCGCTGGGGCAGGGCGCATGAAATCGCGGGCGCGGCGAGCTTTTTCATTCTCGTCAATTCGGCGACCGGCCTTGTCGGCCAGATGCAAAAGCTTGATACGCTGAACAAGCTGGATGCGCTCAGCGCCTATTGGATGCTGCCTTTATCGGTGCTTGTCGGCGGCGCTGTCGGCGGATTTCTCGGCGCGCGCCGCCTTCCCGCCGGGGCGATCAAGAAAGTCACAGGCGCGCTTATCCTGTTCGTCGCGGTCCGCCTTCTCGTAACGCTCTTGGCGTAACTATTCGTTTCCGTCGTCATCCCGCGCGCAATGCGGCGCGAAGCGCTGCTTTGCGGATGCGGGATCTCCTGCGGCAGGGGATCCCGGACCAGCAGCGCGTCATTTCATGCCGCGCGGCATCCGGGATGACGTTTGCTGTTTCGGCCGACGGGCTGCAACGTATGATTTACCGCCGACGATCGCGGTCGTAGAAACGAATTCAACCTGAACAAGAGGCGCGAATGGCGGGAACGCTTGCGGGACTTCGCATCATCGAAATCGCCGGGATCGGCCCCGGACCCTTTTGCGGCATGATGCTCGCCGACCACGGCGCGGAAGTCATTCGCGTCGACCGCCTCAGGGGCGATCCCTTAAGTGGCGGCCCGCTGGCGCGCTCGCGCAAGTCGATCGCCGTCGATATTCGAAAGCCGGAAGGCGCGGCGATCGTGCGCGATCTGGCGAAGACCGCCGACGGCCTCTTCGAGGGAAACCGGCCGGGCGTCATGGAACGTCTCGGCCTTGGGCCGGATGTCCTGCTGGAGGAAAATCCGAAGCTCGTTTACGGCCGCATGACCGGCTGGGGGCAGACGGGGCCTCTGGCGCAGGCGGCGGGTCATGACATCAATTACATTTCGGTCGCCGGCGCGCTTTACGGCTGCGGTCAGGCGGGCGGGCCGCCGACGCCGCCCGTCAATTATCTCGGCGATTTCGGCGGCGGCGGCATGTTGCTCGCGTTCGGCATGGTGAGCGGCCTTCTCGCAGTGAAGAACGGCGCGCCAGGACAGGTGATCGACTGCGCGATGACAGACGGCGCCGCGCTGTTGACGACGA
>JAGRED010000438.1 GCA_020446725.1 Parvularculaceae bacterium
CGGTTACGGCGCCATTCTGGATGACGAAGCCCTGCGGCGCGCCGCCCGCTTCTGCGACGAACCAGCCCGCAATGTCGCCCTTGGCGTTTATCGCGCGCGGCGCGACGCGCACGGTCGCGAATGGCAAATCGACGTCCGACTGGTATGTCGCATTCTTGCCCTTGTATCCGCCGCGCTGCGGGACCGAACCGGGCTCGCGGAAATAATCGCCGACGAAGTCGCCTGACGGCGTGACTCCCTGCGCAATGCCGATGACCGGCGTTCCGTCTTTTGTGACAAGCGCCGGCGCGCCATTCTTCGGACGGTCGAAGGAGTTTAGCGATCCTTCCGGGAAAGTGATCCCGACAATGCGGCCCTGATTATTGATGCTTCTGCCTTGCGCCGAAACGCCGTCGACATCGAATGTTTCATAGGTTCCGTCGATTGAGCCGGCGAAAACCGATTCTGTAACGCCGTCGGACGTGAATGAACCTGTGACGTCTCCCTGGTCATTGATGCCGATAACGCCGGCGCTGATGCTTCCCGCCGGCGCTGCGACCTGTTTGAATGTTCCGGCCATCGCGCTTGTTCCCGCAAGCATAAGCGGAATGATGCTCGCTGCGGCAAGCGCTCTCATCTTACCCATCTGATCTCCTCCACGATTTTAATCGATTGTTGGCGCGCATACGCCGGCGAACAAAGGCCGCCGAATGAAAAGCCGACATGCGAATGAACCATTTCATCCGTAGGCCGAAAAACTGCGCAGGTCAGCGTTGCGTCTTTTCCCGTGAGAGTCCAGCGACGCCGGATTAATTCGGGGTCAAGACGCGACAATCAAATCAGCAACGGCAGGCGCTGAGCATTTCGTGCTATGAGCAAGGCAGGATATGTTTTCACGGATAAAGCCGCCGCGTCGTCCAGCCTGCATCCTTGCGATGGAATTGCAGCCGGTCATGCAAGCGGAACGGGCGATTGACCCAGAACTCGATTTCCGCCGGCGACAGGCGAAAGCCTGACCAGCAATCAGGGCGCGGCACCTTGCCGAGGCCGAAGCGGGCCGTCTCGCGCGCGACCGCCTTTTCAAGCGCGAAGCGCCCGTCCATCGGGCGCGACTGGTCCGACGCCCAGGCGCCGATCTGCGAGGCGCGCGCACGCGTCGCGAAATAGGCGTCCGCCTCCTCCCCGGCGACCGACGACACCGCGCCCCGGAACCGCACCGAACGACGGATCGACTTCCAGTGAAAACAGAGCGCGGCCTTCGGCGCGGCGGCAAGTTCGCGGCCCTTGGCGCTTTCAAGATTGGTGAAAAAGGTGAGGCCCCGCTCGTCAATGTCCTTCAGGAGAACCATGCGCACATTCGGCAGCCCGTCGGCGTCAACCGTCGCAAGCGCCATCGCGTTCGCATCGTTCGGTTCTTTTTTCTTCGCGAGGTCGAGCCACTCGATGAAAAGCGCAAACGGGTCTTCCCGGGTGAAGACCTCGCCCTGATCCTCATCGACCTTGTAGGCCTCGGCGGAGGGGCTCGGCGGTATGACGGGGTTTCGGCTCATCGTGGCGATCCGGCGTTTTCCAATCGGCGTCCAATCGTTCTATAGGATCATCCGCCTGATTCATAACCGGCCGGTTCGCAAACCTGATGAGGCGCAGAGCGCGCAATGTCGCATAACACTTTCGGTCAACTCTTCCGCGTAACGACCTGGGGCGAGAGCCACGGGCCGGCCATCGGCTGCGTCATCGACGGCTGCCCGCCGGGGATCGCGCTCGCCGCCGCCGACATCCAGGCGGCGCTCGACCTGCGAAAACCCGGCACTTCGAAATACGTCACGCAGCGCCGCGAACCCGACGCGGTGAAAATCCTCTCCGGCGTATTTGAAGATGACCGGACCGACGGGCCGCGAACCACGGGAACGCCGATCAGCCTGATGATCGACAATGTCGACCAGCGCTCGAAAGACTATTCGGAGATCCGGGACGCCTTTCGTCCGGGCCACGCCGATTTCACCTATGACGCCAAATACGGCCTGCGCGATTATCGCGGCGGCGGCCGCTCATCGGCGCGCGAGACAGCCTGCCGCGTCGCGGCCGGCGCCGTGGCGCAGAAAATTCTCGACCATCTTTACGGCCGCGTCGCCATTCGCGGCTGCCTGATCCAGATCGGCAAGATCAGGATCGACCGCGAGCGGTTCGACTGGGAGGAGACGCGGCGCAATCCGTTCTGGTCGCCAGACGCCGTCGCCGCCGAGGAATTCGAAGCCGCGCTTGAAAAGACGCGCAAGACCGGCTCCTCGCTCGGCGCCGTCGTCGAGATCGTCGCATCGGGCGTTCCCGCCGGCCTCGGCGCGCCGATCTACGGCAAGCTCGACGCCGACATTGCGGCGGCGATGATGTCGATCAACGCCGTCAAAGGCGTAGAGATCGGCGCCGGCATGCGCGCGGCGGAACTCACCGGCGAGGAAAACGCGGATGAGATCAGGATGAAGCGCAAGAAGCCGCAATTCCTGTCGAACAACGCCGGCGGCATACTCGGCGGCCTGTCAAGCGGACAGGACATCATCGCGCGCTTCGCCGTGAAACCGACCTCGTCGATCCTGACGCCGAGAAAAACCATCACCCGCGACGGCGCGGAAACGGAAATCGTCACAAAGGGACGCCACGATCCCTGCGTCGGCGTGAGGGCCGTTCCCGTCGGCGTCGCGATGATGGCGTGCGTGCTCGCCGATCACGCGCTCCGCCATCGGGGGCAATGCGGATGAGGCTGATGAAGAAAATCGGCGCCGCCCTTCTCGCCCTCATCGTCATTCTCGGCGCGCTCGCGCTGATGATGGTGAGAACGCCCGACGCGAACCGCGCGGAGATGATCGCAAAATATGGCGGCCCGAATGCGATGTTCGCCGAAGGAGCCGGCGGCATGCGCGTTCACTGGCGAGACCAGGGATGCCGGACATGCCCTGCGATCATTCTCCTACACGGATCGAATGCGAGCCTTCACACCTGGGAGCCGATCGCCGAGCGGTTAGGCGGCGAATATCGCATCATCACCTATGACCAGCCGGGGCATGGCCTGACCGGCGCGCATCCGCGCGACGATTATTCGGCGGCGGGCATGTTCGAGGCCCTGA